>PKWD01000157.1:3509-19567 GCA_003131945.1 Acidimicrobiaceae bacterium | reverse complement strand
CGGTAGGTCACGGCCCGCTCGGTGAACAGGGAGGCCCAGCACCGACTGACGTGCCCGAGGATCGACGCTGGCCCCACGACGTTCAGGTAGGTGTCCTGCTGGCCGGCGAAGGAGGCCGTCGGCAAGTCCTCCGCCGTCGCGCTTGATCGGACGGCGTAGGCAGCTTGCTCGCCGAGCCGGGCGACCGAACGGGTGATCGCCGCCGCCAGATCATCGGGGATGGCGATCCCTTCGATGGTCCGTCGGATCTCCGCGCTGAGCGTGCGGATCGCCTCACGGTCATCGGGGCTCAGGCGCGACAGCCGATAGAGCCACTCGTCGATCGACGGCGCTTCCGCCATGATCCGCCGGAAGGCATCCGCCGTCACACAGAAGCCGGCCGGAACGCGGATGCCTTCGATCCGCGAAAGCTCCCCCAAGTGCGCGCCCTTGCCGCCAACGACCGCGACCTGCGTCTGGTCGATCTCCTGGAAACCCAGCACGTAGTTGCCCATCCGTCCACCTCCCCCTTGAGCCCCCTCGGGCCTCTCTGATTCCTGCTGTCGGTCGCGCTGACGCCTGTGGTCCGGCTTGTGGCGTGCATTGTCAGCACACAAGGGGTCCTTGCAGCAAGACCCCCACCCTCGTGTACCTTGGTAACGGCGGGGAGGATGAGCCGGCTTCCTTGGTGGCACACGAGCCGGGTATCTCACCGAGCCCGGGCGTGAGGCTTATCCACACGCCTCGAAGTACCGGTCGGGGACGCTCGCGACGGCAAGCACGACCCGGTATCTCCGACCCGATGGCCGTGAACGAGGGTACGCGCAACGTGTGCCGTTACCGACAGGGGCGCCGGCGATAATCACGTCGTGCTAACCCGACCGATGCTCTTATCGATGTCAAGGGGCTGTTTGGTAATGCCGGCAAACCAGTGATGGGCGACTCGCGACTCGAGCGCAGGCTCTTATTAGGCCAGCGTCTTCACCGTGGTGATGGTCGAGTGCTGGGAGGTGGGTCGACAGATCGGGCGAAAGACAACGATCGGCCTCCCTCGAATCTGTCGACGTCAACAGTGAAGGAGGTGACCACCGCCACGTGGGGGACCGATCCAGGCACAAGTGTCAAGCAGGTACCGGAGCCAGTGTCGCCCATGTACCGGAACCGCGTCCCGAAAGTGTCAAGCAGGTACCGGAGTCACATGGTCAAGCATCTAACGGGACCGCACAGGGTCATTTTAGTAACGGAGTGGAAACAGGGAAGAAAAAGGCCCTGGCAGGCTCCCCTCTCAGGGCGTCTACCAGGTCCTTTCTAGTGGCGGGGGGAGGATTTGAACCTCCCACTTCGGGTTATGAGGGCGTTGACCAGCGTCCATGAGGTCTCGACCCGTCTGTGGAATGCGCCTGACCCGGGCCGTCCGTCCATTGCGTCGCCTTTGGGGACCGCCAGTCCGTCTGAGTTGTAGTAACGGTTGTTGTAATGGTTTGAGAGATCCGATCAGTCTCAGAGCTGAAACCGCCAACGGCTTTCGTCACAGCAGCCCTGGGTATGAATTACCCATGGGGCCCCGTCCACGCAGGTGAACCAGGCGCCACGACCAAGGGGACTACCGACGCTCCATCGGCTCAGCCGATTGGAGGCAGGGGCACCAGCGGCTGGCGGTCATCGTCGAGCACGAAGATGGTCTGCGTCGAGCGCACGTGGGACGAGCCATGGAGGCGAACCAGCACCACGTCGCGCAGCGCCACCACATCGGGGACGCGGACCAGAAGCACCATGTCGAATCCGCCGCTGGTAAAGGCCATGTATTCGAGGCCGGGCAGCGCGGCTAACTCGTCGCGCGCGGTCTGCCAGCTGTGCTGCTCGACGTTCACCAGAATGAGGGCGGCGATGGGCAGCCCCACCTTGGCCGGGTCGACGACCGCAGTGAACCGCTTGATGACGCCGGTGTCAGTCAGCTTCTTCAGTCGCCCGTAGGCGGTTGCCCGCGACACGTTGACCCGTTCGGCCAACGCGTTGACCGAGAGGCGGCCGTCCACCACAAGCTCCTCGAGGAGGCGCCGGTCCGTGTCGTCGAGGGCCGACGGATCGTCCATCATTGCTCCTCTCTAGGGCCTGCTCATTGGACGATTCGTCAGTCTATGTGCATTTTGCAGGAGATATGTTGCTTCCGAACCAACATCGCTGGATATACCGCTACGTTCGGCGCACAATTCAAACATGTTGGCTATCTTCGAGCTTCCGACCGACCACCCCGGGTTCTCCGACCCGGCCTATCGGGCCCGGCGGGGCCATATTGCTGCGGTCGGAGCCGCCTACCATCCCGGCGACACCATCCCCGACGTCGAGTACACAGCCAAGGAGGACGAGGTCTGGCGAATCGTCTCGCGCCAATTGGCCCGCCAGCACCGAGCCCACGCGTGCCGTGAGTACCTGCTTGGCGCCGACCGCCTGGTCCTGCCGACGGAGCGGGTGCCGCAGTTGCGCGAGGTCGACGCCCATGTGCACGCGCTGACGGGATTCCACATCCGTCCTGTCCCTGGACTGGTGCCGACGCGTGACTTCTACGGGGCGCTGGCCGAGCGCACCTTCCTCTCCACCCAGTACGTGCGCCATCACTCGGTGCCCTTCTACACGCCCGAGCCCGACCTGGTGCACGAGATCATCGGGCACGCCAACATGCTCGCGTCGGCCACCCTCGCCGACCTCTATATGGAGGCCGGACGGGCGTCTGCCCGCACGACGAGCGCCGAGGCGATGGAGTTCTTCTCGAAGATCTTCTGGTTTACCCTCGAGTTCGGCGTCCTCTTCGAGGAGGGCTTACTGAAGGCCTACGGAGCGGGATTGCTTTCGAGCTACGGGGAGCTCGACGCCTACCTGGACGCGGAGGTGCGGACCTGGGATCTGCTTGAGATGGGGACGTGCGCCTACGACATCACCCGCTACCAGCCCGTGCTCTACGCCTCGCCCTCGTTCGAGCAGATGGTGGCGGACCTCGGAGCGTTCTTCCGGGCCTACGACGAAAACTGGTACGGCGAGCACGTGGCGCCCCCCGGCCGCCACTCCCACCGCGAGGATGCACAGAGAGGACGACGATGACCGGCACCGCCACCCTTACCCCGGCCGCCCGCTTGCTCGGGTGGGACTGTCTCGAGTTGTGGGTGGGCAACGCCCGCACCACGGCCGGATTCCTGCTGTCGGCTTTCGGGTTCACCTGCACGGCCTATGCCGGTCCCGAGACCGGGTTACGCCACAAGGCGAGTTACGTGCTCGAGCAAGGGGAAATCCGCTTCGTCATCTCGGCCGCGTTGGACGCCGATTCGCCCATCGCAGTGCACGTCCGGACCCACGGCGACGGCGTGCACGACCTGGCCTGGCTGGTGGACGACGCCCGGGCCGCCTTTGACGCCGCCGTGGCGCGCGGCGCCACATCGGTACGCCAGCCTTGGGAGGAGTGTGACGACCAAGGTGTTCTTACCCTGGCTCAGATCGGCGCCTACGGCGACACCGTGCACACCTTCGTCGACCGCAGCCGCTACGTCGGCCCCCGCCTCGAGCCGGGCTACGCCAGCCACCACTTGCCACCCACCCCGGTCGGCCCTCCGGTCGGCCTGGCGGCCATCGATCACGTGGTGGGCAACGTGGAGCAGGGCCGGCTCGACGACTGGGTGCAGTTCTACGCCCAGGTGCTCGGCTTCGCGCCGCTGCAGCACTTCTCGGAGGGACAGATCGCCACCGAGTACTCAGCGTTGGCCTCCACCGTGGTGTGGGACGGCAAGAAGGTGGTGATGCCGATCAACGAGCCGGCCGACGGACGGCGTAAGAGCCAGATCACCGAGTACCTCGAGGCCTATGACGGACCAGGCGTCCAGCACGTCGCACTGCGCACCGACGACATCGTGACCACCGTCGACGCCCTTCGGGCGCGTGGCGTGCGCTTCATGGAGGTGCCCGACACCTACTACGTCGAGGCGTGCCAGCGCCTGGACGGCATTCCGATGCCGTGGTCCGACCTACAACGCCTCGGCATTTTGGTCGATCGCGACGATGAAGGCTATATGCTGCAGATCTTCACCAAGCNNTTCAAGGCGCTCTTCGAGGCCATCGAGCGCGACCAGGCTCGGCGGGGCAACCTCTGAGCTTGGCACCCCGGCCCGGCTTCGGCATCGACAACCTCCCCTTCGGAGTCGCCCGCGTCCCAGGCGCCCGGTCGCCCCACGTCGTCGTGGCCTTCGAGGGCGACGCCATCGATCTGGCCGTGCTGCGCCATCACGGTGTGCTGGACGGCGACATCGATCCGGCCGCCCTGGCCAGCGCCAACCTCAACCGCTTGCTGGTGGAGGGCCCCGACACCTGGCGCGCCGTCCGCCGCCAGCTGCGCCACGTCTTGGCCGACCGCGGCAGCCTGCCGGCTGGTGCGATCGTTTCTCTCGAAGAGATCCAGCTGCTCGTGCCGGTCGAGGTGGGCGACTTCGTGGACGGCTATGGCGGCCTGCACCACGCCACCAACCTTGGCCGGATGCTCCGCCCGGATGCTCCGCCACTCCTGCCGAACTGGCGTCACATCCCCGTCGCCTACCACGGTCGGTCGGCCACCGTGGTGCCCTCGGGCACGCCCATCGCGCGTCCGTGGGGTCAGTGCCTGACCGGCGCCGGCCCCGAGCTGGTCCCGACCGAGCGCCTCGATATAGAACTCGAGGTCGGCTGCGTCGTCGGGGTGGGCAACCCGCTCGGGCAGCCCATCGCCGTCGATGATGCCGGCGCGCACCTCTTCGGGTTGGTGTTGCTCAACGACTGGTCGGCCCGCGACATTCAAGCCTACGAGTACCAGCCGCTGGGTCCGTTCCTGGCCAAGTCGTTCGCGACCTCCATCTCGCACTGGGTCGTGCCCCTCGATGCGCTCGACCCGTTCCTGGTCGGCGGCCTGGCGGCCACTGCCGACCCCACTCCGGCGCCCTACCTCCGGTCCCGGCGTCCTTGGGTCCCCGACCTTCACCTCGCGGTGTACCTCCAGACGGCCGCCATGGCCGCCGCCAGCCAGCCGCCCGCCGTGGTCAGCGAGGTGGCGTTCGCCGATGCCATGTACTGGTCGATGGCCCAGCAGCTGGCCCATGCCACGGTCAACGGCGCCGCAACCCGTCCGGGCGATCTCTTCGGATCGGGGACCGCCTCGGGCGCCGACCCCAGGCGAGCCGGAGGCAGCCTGATGGAGTTGTCATGGGGCGGCACGCAGCCCCTCGAGCTGCCCAACGGCGAGCGACGCGCCTTCCTCGAGGACGGTGACACCGTGGTGCTGCGCGGGTGGTGCGGAGGCACGCGCGACGCACCCACAATTGCCTTTGGGGACGTGGCCGGCACGATCGTGCCCGCCCGTGCCGGGTAACGAGAGCGGAGGAGGTCAGCGCCCCATGCCGTACTACCGAAGCGTCGGCGAGGTGCCCCGCAAACGCCACCTGCGTGTCGAGCAGCCCGACGGCGCCGGGCTGTACTTCGAGGAGCTGATGGGGGCCAACGGGTTTAGTCAGGAGTCGGCGCTGCTCTACCACCGTCACTCACCGAGTGCCATCGTGGCCGCCGAGCCCGTCGACTGCGCCGCGCCGCGATTCACGCCCGACGTGCCGTTACTGCCCCGCCACCTGCGCACCGGCGCGCTGACGGGCGGCGGTGATCCGGTCCTCGACCGGCATTACCTGCTTGGCAACACCGACGTCCGCTTGGCCTACATCCAGGCGGATCGCAGCAGTGGCATCTACCGCAACGCGGTGGGTGACGAGCTCGTCTACGTGCAGTCGGGTCGGGCCACCCTCGAGACCTCGTTCGGCGTTTTGGCCCTCGAGCCGGGCGACTACGTCGTCATCCCCTGTGGCACCACCTGTCGCTGGGAGCTCGGCGACGGGGAGCTGGGGGCGCTGGTGGTCGAGGCCGCCGGGCATGTCACCTTTCCCGCCCGCTACCTCTCGGCCCGAGGCCAGCTGGTCGAAGGGGCGCCCTTCTCCGAGCGGGACTTGCGGGGCCCGGCGGCGCCGCTGCTGGTCGAGGGCGTCGACGTCCCGGTGCTGGTGCGCACCCGCGACGGCCTCACCCGGCACGTGCACGCCCAGCATCCCTTCGACGTGACCGGATGGGACGGGTGCCTCTACCCGTTCGCCCTCTCCATTCACGATGTCGAGCCGATCGTCGGGGCCATCCACCAGCCACCGCCGGTGCATCAGACCTTCGCCGGCCCGAACTTCGTGGTGTGCTCGTTCGTGCCGCGGCCGTTCGACTTCTTCCCGGGCGCTATAAAGGTCCCGTACCACCACGCCAACGTGGACAGCGACGAAGTCCTCTTCTACTCCGCCGGCGACTTCATGAGCCGGGCCGGTGCAGGCATCGGGGTGGGCTCCATTTCGCTGCACCCCGCCGGATTCGTGCACGGCCCTCAGCCCGGCAGCATGGAGCGCTCGGCCGAGGCCACCCGCACCGAGGAGGTCGCCGTGATGCTCGACGCCTTTGCCCGCCTCGGCCTGAGTGACGAGGCTCGGGCCGTGGCCGACCCCGACTACCCCTGGACCTGGGCCCAGCCCGCACCGTGACCGGCCCGATCGGGCCGCTCTGGGTGCCATCGCAGGAACGGGCCGCGGCCAGCGCTATGGCGCAGATGGTGGCGCGGGCCGGACAGCCCGACTCCACCGCCCTGCAGAGCTGGTCGGTCAGTGACCTGGGCGCCTTCTGGTCCTTGCTCTGGGAGGTGGCCGGCGTGCGGGGCGAACCTGGCGACGAGGTGTACGTCCCGGCCGGTCGCCTGCGCGATGCGCGCTTCTTCCCGTCGGCCCGCCTCAACTTCGCCGACAACGCGCTGGCCACCTCGGGTCCCGAACTCGCCCTTATTGCCGTCGACGAATGCGGGCGACGCCGCACAAGGAGCTGGGACCAACTGCGCCACGACGTGGCGGCCGGCGCCGCCGCGCTCCAGGCCGCCGGTGTCGACCCAGGCGACCGCGTGGTGGCCGTGCTGCCCAACGGGATCGAGGCCGTCGAGGTCATGCTGGCCGCGTCGGCCGTTGGCGCCGTGTTCGCCTCGACCTCGCCCGACTTCGGCGCCGGCGCCATCGTCGACCGCTTCGCCCAGATCGGGCCCACCCTGCTGGTAGCCGTCGAGGGCTACCACTACCGGGGCGAGCGCTACGACATCGGGGCCAACGTGGACGACGTGACCCGGTCGTTGCCGAGCGTTCGCACCGTGGTGCGGGGCGAGATCGGGTGGGAGCGCTTCTGCGACCCGCACCGCGGCAGCCCCTGGGCGCCCGCGCGCCTGCCCTTCGACCACCCGCTCTACATCCTCTTTTCATCGGGCACCACAGGCGCTCCCAAATGCATCGTGCACCGATCCGGCGGGGTGCTCCTTCAGCACCGCAAGGAGCACCTTCTGCACTGCGACATCGGCTCGGCGACCGCGTCCTGTACGTCACGACAACCGGCTGGATGATGTGGAACTGGCTCGTCTCGGTCCTGGCTGGCGGCACCACCGCCGTCCTCTATGACGGCCATCCCATGCACCCGGACCCAGCCACGTTGCTCGATGTGGTCGACACCGAGGGGCTCACCCTCCTCGGCGTGTCCGCCCGCTACCTCTCGGGCTTGCGCAAGTCCGGGGTGCGGCCGGGACGCACCCACGCCCTCAAGTCCTTGCGCACCATCTGCTCCACCGGTTCGCCGCTCGGCGGCGACGAGTTCGACTTCGTCTACCACGAGATCAAGAGCGACGTGCATCTGGCTTCCATCTCGGGCGGCACCGACCTGTGCGCCTGTTTCGTGGGCGGCGGCCCCACTCGGCCGGTCTGGCGGGGCGAGATCCAGGGCCCGGCGCTCGGGATGGACGTCGACGTGGTGGACGAGGGCGGCGCCTCGCTCCGCCACTGGCCGGGCGTGCAAGGCGAGCTCGTGTGCAATACGCCATTTCCCTCCATGCCGCTCGGCTTCTTCGGGGATGACGACGGGCGCCGCTACGGCGCCACCTACTTCGAACGCTTCGAGGGCCGTTGGGCCCACGGCGACTTCGCAGCGTGGACGGAGCACGGCGGGATGGTCATCTCGGGCCGCAGTGACGCCACGCTCAACCCCGGAGGAGTGCGCATCGGTACGGCGGAGCTCTACCGGGTGGTGGAGCACTTCCCCGATGTACTCGAGTCCTTGGCCTTCGGCCAATCCTTCGCCGGCGACACACGGATCGTGCTGCTAGTGCGACGGGCCTCGGGCGCAGAACTCACCGACGCGTTGGCGGAGGACATCAAGCAGCGTCTGCGCACCGAATGCAGCCCTCGCCACGTCCCCGCGGTCATCTGCGCAGTGACCGAACTGCCGCGCACGCGCTCGGGCAAGCTGGCCGAGCTGGCGGTGGCCGACGCCGTGGCCGGCCGCCCGATTCGGAACACCGATGGTCTCGAGAACCCCGAGGTGCTCGCCGCCATCGCCGGCCTCGACGCCCTCACGCGGTGAGGGATCGCCGGCGCTCACTCATTGACATAAGAGACGAGCTCGCGAACGCCAATGCTTGCCTCGCGAAACGACGAGAGTAGTAACGGGAACGAAAAAGGCCCTGGCAGGCTCCCCCACCGGGGGCTTCTACCAGGGCCTTTATAGTGGCGGGGGGAGGATTTGAACCTCCGACCTTCGGGTTATGAGCCNNACCAGACTGCTCCACCCCGCGTCGTAGGGAATCGAGGCTACCACCGGCCCGGGGGGTCGGTTACGCCCGGCCAGGGCCGGGGATCATCCCTTGGTCGAACCGAGCGCCACGCCGGCCGGCACGGAGGTCGTCGTCGAACTCGTGGTGGCCGGTTTCTTTGTCTTGGTCTTCGGGGTTGCAGGAGTGGTGCTGGCCGAGGCCGACTCGAGCTTCTGGATCACGCCTTGGAGGGCGGATTCGTCGTTGCCGTAGGCGGCGAAGTTACCGGCCCTCAGGTCGGTCTGCGCTTGTTGGAAATCTTGGTTGGCCTGGGTTATCAGGTTCTGGACGGTAGCGCTCACCGGCGTGGTGGGACCGGTCGGCTGGGTGGTTCCCCCGCTGCCGATGTTCACCTGGAAGAGATCCGCCAGAGCCCGCTGCAGGGTCGTGTCGTAGGCGACCTTGCTCTGCCCCTGCGCGCCGGCGTAGACGACGATGTAGTAGTCGAGCCTGGGGACCGGATTGCGCGTCGACTCCACGTAGAACGGACGGAAGTACAGCATCGAGTCGCCGATGGGGACGACCTGGAGGGTGCCCAGCAGGACACTGGATCCGCTCTGGTTGAGGAGACTGATCTGTTTCGAGATCGCCTGGGTGGCCGAGATGTCGGCGTCGACGAGAGCCGGTCCGTCGATCGGTGGCGTCTGGAACACCGTGAGTTTGCCGTAGTCAGACGGGTCCGATCCGGCCACGATCAACCCGGCCATGGTCTGGATCTGATCGCCCATGGACACGGGGACGAAGGAATCCACCAGGTTGAACGACTGGGTGCTCTGGCCGGGCACTTGGAACTCTTCGTATTCCGGTGCCGAGCGCGACAGTTGGGCGGTGATCTGCCCCTGCGAACTTGTCGAGAAGGTCTGCGGCAGGGCGCTCGACGGCGACCCGGCACCGGCACTGGGCGAGACGTTCCAGGCGTTGGTGGCGTTGTAGAAAGGAAGCGCACTGGTGATGTGGTAACGGCCGTAGGTGGCCGACTGCACCGTGAGGAGGTCTTCGGGGTAGCGGAGATGCGCTCGCAGCGAAGCCGGCATCTGCGAGACGGGGGTGAACATGCCGGGGAAGACCTTCTCCCACGTTTCGAGGATCGGGTCCTTCGTCTTGGTCAACGAGGTCACGTCGTAGAGCTTCATCTGCCCCGAGTAGGCGTTCACAACCACCTTCACCGAGTTCCGGACATAGTTGAAGTTCTGGTTCAAACCGCTGTTGACCGGTAGCGAAGTGGTGTTCACGTTCTGGGCATAGGGGTAGTCGTCGCTCGTCGTGTAGGCGTCGAGTACCCAGTAGATCTGCCCCCCGGACAGGACCGGATAGGGATCGGCGTCGTAGCTGAGGAAAGGCGCCGCCTTCTGGGCCATCTGGGTGATGTCGCGTACGAACATGAGTCTCGACTGATGTGTCACCAGGTCGGAGACGAGGAGGTTGAAGTCACCGAAGCGGACGGCGAAGGAGGCCTTGACGAGGAAGTTCGAGAGCTGGACGCCGCCGGTGCCGTGATAGCTACTCGTCACGGGCTGTTGGCTTCCCGACGCCTGGTAGTCGATCTCCGGTTGGCGGGTGTTGGACAGGACGTAGGCGGCGCTGGGCGCGTTCGGATTGTTGACCCCGAAGTAGACGCGGGGTTGCTTGATCTTGGGCGCGCCGGGTGTGGACTGGTCCGGTACCTGGGAGATGGAGAAGACGGGCTGATGGCTGTTCGCATTGTTGGCCGGGGCCAGGATCATGCCGTAGCCGTGGGTGTACTGGAGGTGGGTGTTCACCCATCCCTGGGAGGGAAGGTCACTGTCGTTCACCTGCCGGACGCCCACGATCATGGGCACAGGTTTGCCGTCGATCTTGTAGCGGTCGATGGCGAGGGTGTTGAACGAGTAGTAGGACCTCGTCGCCTGCAACTTCGTGTAGGTGGGGGCGGCCTGCGTCGGGTCCCACAGCTGGACGTTGCCGAGGGTGGGCGCGTTGGCGACGACCTGGGAGGGTGTGAGGGACTGGTTGGCGCTGAACGATGCCTGCGTCACGTCGTTGATGCCCACGGCGGCGCGGGTGGCGGCGATGTTGCGGGTGATATAGGGCTGCTCGAGTTTGTTCTGGGCCGGGTTGACTTTGACGGCCTGGACGATGGCGGGATAGATGGCGCCCACGACGATGGCGACGAAGGCCCACAGCCCCACACCGAGGACGGGCAGGGCCCAACCGCGCCGACGGATGTTGATGAGCAAGATCACGGCTGCCAGCAGAGAGATCCAGAAGAGCAGAGTGAGTGCGGGCAGGCGGGCATGCACGTCGGTGTAAGTGGCGCCCTGGACATAGCCGTTCTGGGAGAGGTCGAGGTTGTAGCGGGCCAGGATGTAGCCGAAGGCCTTGACCAGAGCCATGCCGGCGAGAAGGACCGAGATGTGGACCTTCACTTGAGGGGCGACGCTCGGAGCCCCCGACTGCACCCGGATCCCGCCGTTCAGGTAGTGGGCGATGACCACGAGAACGGCCATGACGACGAGTGAGACGAAGGCCCACTGGACGATGAACGAGAGGAAGGGCAGCTTGAAGAGGAAGAAGCCGATGTTCTTGTGGAACTGAGGATCGTTGCGGTTCGGACCGCTGAAGTAGACGCCGTCGGAGTAGAGGAGGAAATTCTTCCATTGGCCGATGGCACCGGAGGCGGCGATGAGGGCCACCACCACGGACACCACGCTGCGGACGAGCACGGCACGCGGTGTCACGCGCTGCTGGTAGCGACGGACGAGCTCGTCCTCGGGTCCCAGAGCTAACTCGCTCGGTGCCAGGCGGTCCACGACGGCCAGGTTCAACCACAGCAAGACGAAGAAGACGAAGGCGAACCCGAAGAAGAGTCCGGCTTTGACGACGAAGAGATGGCGCCACTCCCCGGCAAGGTTGACAGAGGAGAACCAGAGGTAGTCGGTGTAGAAGGTGGCGAGCGTCTTCAAAGAGGCGAAGAGAAGGATTAGGACGACGACGGCGATGATGATCCAGACGCGTCCACGGCGCGCCGATCGACGCGGCAGGTGAGACAGATCTTGCGGGGAGCGCACTGGGGTCGGAGCCTACGCCTCGGCCGGGGCCAGGAGGCAACGGCACCCGGCATGAGCGGGCGGGCAGGGATGCCCGGTCGGGAATGCCTCACCGCGACGAAGGGGTCCGGCCAGTGCGTTGTCGTCGCAATCGGGACACTGCGTCCCGCCGTCGTCGACGATCCATCGCAACGAGCTGGCGTGGGGGGCGGCGGCCAGCGAGGCCTGCGAGAAGGCGGCCAGGGCCTGATCCCCGGCCAGGCGTTCGACGCGTCCACCCTTCCAGTCGCGAAATGCCGCACCGACGTGCTCGATCAGGGCACTGTCGTCCCCGGCGTCGACCGACCCGGCAGCGCCGTCGAGACGCCGTCGGAGCGGGACGACGATGGACGCCGCCAACTCGCTGGCGACGGCATCGACCAATGGAGCGTCGTCGGGCTTGCCCCCGGCGAAGGTGGCGCCCGACCGGGCCGCATTTTTCAGGTGCTCGATGGCGGCGGTCACATAGCGCCGTTCATGTTCATCGGTGGGGGGCAGGATCTCGGGCCCCCATCCACCTCCGGCCCGCACCCTGTCGAGGATGTCGTTCTGGTCGTCCTGGAGGGCTCGCTTGAGGCGGCGGACCAGAGTGGAGACGACGGGACCGAGCAACTCGTCGCGCTGGGCCAGACGAGGATCGGGGACGATGCCGTCAGTTTCGACGGCCCCTTCGGCTGGGCCGCTTTCGAGGCCACGCGTCCCCGACGCCGCCTCCACGGTCCCCGGCGAAGACGACCCCGGTGCTTGGGGTGCCGGGTCGGGCCCGGCGGGCGGTCCCTCGGCGGGCGTGGCCCGTTCTCCGGTGGGCGCGGTGGCGGCCACCGACTGTTGGTCGGATCCGGAGCCGGCGTCGGTGCCGTCTTCGGAGCGGCCCCGTTCGGCCCGGAGACGGGCGAAGAGGTCGTCGACGGCCTGCTTCCGGCTCGACTCATCCTCGTCCACCGGCCCGGTACCGATCTCTTCGGGCGCCGGGAGGAGGGTCGCGTCGACGGCGGGCGGAGCGGCGGTCAGGCCCTCGGGACCCTGATCGGAGGCGGCCAGGCGACCGGCCGCCTCGGCGGCCAGGCGGGCTTCGTCCTCGGCCCGGAAGAGCTCGTCGGTGATCTTGTCCACGGTGTGGCGGACACCGTTGATCGTCTCGGCCAAGCGCTCCCGGCCCGCCCGGAGCTGCTCGATCTGGCTGTGCAGGACCCGGCGGCGACGGGTGAGGTCGGAGAGCACCCGGGCGCGGACCTCCTGGGCTTCTTGGACCATGGCCCGGCACTCGGCCCGGGCCTGGGCCACGAGCTCCTCGGCCTCGAGCTTGGAGGCCTCGAGCTTGGAGGTCACCTCTTCCTGGGTGCGCCGTCGCAGGTCGGAGGCGACGGCTTCGGCCTGGCCGATCCGGTCGGAAGCGTTCTGTTCGGTCCGGGTGTGGAGCTGGGTCGCCTCGTCTTCGGCCTGGGCCCGCGATCGGGTGGCGTCGGCTTCGGCCTTGGTGACCAATTCGGCGGCGGCGTCGTGCGCCGATCGCAGCACACGCGCTGTCTCCTGTCCGAGCGCGGCGGTGAGTGTCGCCTCGTCGAGGACGGGGTTGGCGGCGCGACGTTCAGCTTCGGCGACGGCATCGCGCAGTTCTTCTTCGCGATCGGCCGCTGCCTGCATCTCTTGGGAGATCTGCTCGAGGAATACCCGGACCTCGGCGGGGTCGAACCCGCGCCGCGCCGTTCCGAACGTGTGGCGGGCCACCTCGTCGGGGTGCAGGCGGGACGACGTCGAGATCGTGAGCCGGCGGTCCTCTGGCATGCGACAGAGCCTACGACGCGCCACCGGGGCGCGACAGCTTCGCCCTCTGTCGGCTCACGACCACGGTGAGTCCTGCCAGTCGTTGGGCACGCTGTGGCCACCGGGACCGGCCGGAGGTCCGGCCCCGGCGGGGCCGAGGCGGCCACCGAGGGACTGGAGATCCTTGAGGGCCTGACCCAACGAGGACACCGGGAAGACTTTGAGGTTCGGGGTCGCCTTGGAGCGGGCGGGGTCGACAGAGTCGGGGTAGTCGGGGACGAAGAACACGGTGGCACCGGCGCGCTCGACGGCGACGGTCTTCTGCTCCACTCCACCGACGTCACCGACGCTCCCGTCGGGACGGATGGTGCCGCTGGCGGCGATGGTGAGACCGCCGGTCAGATGACCACCGGAGAGGGTGTTGATGATCCCGAGGGTCCAGGCCAGGCCGGCGGAGGGACCGCCGATCTGATCGGAATTGATCTTGATGGAGAAGGGAAAGTCGTAAACGGGCTGGGTACCCATGTTCTCGATGCCGATGAAGGGCTCCGTCTTGTTCTGTGCACGAATCGAAGCCAGACGCAGCGTTACATCATGTCCCGGTGTCGGGTGGGCGATGGAGCCGACACGCAGGGTGATCGTCTGGCCGGGCTGATGAGTGCGGGTGACGGATTGCAAGATGGTGGGATCGGGGGTCGCCACCCCGTCGACCGAGGTGATGACGTCTCCCACCTTGAGGACACGGTATCCGGGGGTTCCCGGCAGGATCCCGTAGACGGTGGCACCGGCATCGTGCTCGGGTACGGAATAGCCCAGTTGACGCAAGGCGACGGACTTGGCCGTGAGTTGCGACTCGGCCATGTCGACGGTCCCCTGCTCGTTGAACTCGGCCTCGGGCAGGTTGCCNNAAGAGTGGCGTCGTTGTCGAGCCAGGCCGGCAGCAGTGCGATCAGTTTCAGGTTCTCGATGAGCCCCACGTCGGTGAGGAGAACCTGCCCGTGGAGGCGATGACCCTTGGCCGGGGGGACGGTGATGAGCTGGGACACAGCCTGGGCTTGGCCGGGTACGAGCTCGTCATAGGGGACGCTGACGATGGCGGCCACGATGAACAAGGCCACCAGGAGGACACCAACGGAGATCAGGACGATCGGCAGGCGGCGACGCCGGGGGGCGGCGGCCTCAACGGCGGGCGGTAGCGTGATTTCGGAGGTCGACATGGTGTTGTCTCGAGCGGACGGTCCCCAGCCTGCCATGGAAAAGCGCTCTGGCCCGGGCGCGCCGGAGCCGGACCCACCGGTCACGCGCCGCCGGCGAGCGGTGCTGGCGGGTCATGACGGTGACCGCGAGGGCGCTGTCCTTCTGAGCGCAGACCCCGATCCTGCTGTGCGGTCCGCTGCTCTTGGAGCGCTTTTGCGCATCGGTGCCCTCGACGACGAGATCCTTCTGCGCGGTCTCGGTGACCCCGATCCGGTGGTGCGCCGTCGGGCCTGCGCGCTGGTCGGACGCAGTTGGGGCGCCGCCACGCCGGACAGCGTCACGCCGGACAGCGTCGCTCCGAGCGCGGTCATCGTCGAGGAGGTGGTGCGGGCGATGGGTGACGACGATGCCTCGGTGGTCGAGACGGCCGCATGGGCCCTCGGGGAGCTCGGTGCGCGGTGCGGGGACGGCGGCGTGGCCGAGCTGTGCCGGGTGGCCGGTACCCACCGGTCGCCGGTGTGTCGCGAATCGGCTGTCGCCGCGTTGGGCGCCGTCGGCGCCGCTGACACGCTGGCGGTCGTGCTGGCCGCCCTCGACGACACGGCGAACATCCGGCGGCGGGCCGCCATCGCCCTGGCCGCTTTCGATGACCCGTTGGCCGATGAGGGTTTGCGACGCTGTCTGGGCGATCGCGACTGGCAGGTACGGCAGGCGGCAGAGGAGCTGCTGCGCGAGCTGTGACGAAAGGCGATCGACTCAGGCTTCGGCGGCCACGAAAAGATCGCGCAGGGTGTCGAAGGAGTCGAGGCAACGCCCGGCTCCGAGGGCCACGCATTCGAGCGGGGTGTCGACCAGATGGACGGGCACCTCTGTCTCGTTGGCCAAGCGCCGGGCCAGCCCGCGCAGGAGAGCGCCTCCGCCGACGAGATGGATGCCCTGGGCGATGATGTCATGGGCCAGTTCGGGTGGCGCTTCACCCAGGCATCGGACGGCGGCGGTGATGATCTGGTGGACCTGGTCCTCCACGGCGTTGCGCAGCTCGGCCGGTGAGAGGACGACAGTCTTCGGCATGCCGGTCATAAGCTCCCGCCCGCGGACCTCGGCTTTCACCTCGCCGCTGTAGGGCGCGGCCGACCCGATGGCGAGCTTGATCTCTTCTGCCGTGCGCTCGCCGATAGCCACTCCGTGCTCGCGTCGGACAAAGGTCTGGATGGCGGTGTCGATGTCGAAACCGCCGCAGCGAATGGCCTGGGAAGCCACGAGACCGCCGAGTGAGATGACGGCTGTCTCCGACGTGCCACCGCCCACGTCGACCACCATGTTCCCGATCGGTTCGTGGATGAGCAGGC
>PKWD01000157.1:0-3448 GCA_003131945.1 Acidimicrobiaceae bacterium | reverse complement strand
GGCCGATCATCTGCCACGCGTCTTGACCGACGGCCAGAACTTCTTGGGTCTTGGTGTTGAGGGCGATCACGGTCGGCTCGTTCAGGACGATGCCTTTGCCGCGCGCGTAGACCAAGGTGTTGGCGGTTCCCAGGTCGATGGCGAGATCTCTAGCCACGCCGCCTCGCCTGCACGACGCCATCGTACGGCGTGGTCACATCGGGCGCGGATGGCCGCCTCCGCGCGTCACTGTGCGCGACGTCCCTCGAAGAAGGGGCACCGGTAATCTCGTAGGGATGGAGGGAAGCGGACCGTTCAACTTTGGGGACTTTCAGGATGACCCCGATGATGCCGCCAACGACGAGGACGGTCTACAACCGGCCTGGCTCCCGCCCGAGGACCGCCTCTGGCGCCACCCCTCCGAGGTCGCCCGGCACGGGCAGCCCCAGGGCGAATCGACGGGCCCGGCCACCCCGGTCAGGGCCTCTCGGCAGCACCGGTTCACGGTGACCGCCGGCGTGGTCGGCGCCGCCGCCGTGGCCACCGCCGCGGTCGTCGCCTTCACCCTCGTAAACTCACAACAAGTGCCGACACAAGCACATACAGTGTCCACGGTCCAAGAGACCAGCTTCGTCCCCGTGCCGGTGTCGGACATTACGGCCCCCCTGGTCACCCGGATGATCTCGGCCCTGCGTCCGTCGCTCATCGCCATCCGTCCCGAGGGCGGGAAGGGTTCGGCCCACATGACCGGCATCGTCCTGCCCGGCGGCGACCTGGCTGTGACCGCGGCCGCCGCCGTGGGCCAGGCGAAACGTGTCGAGATCGTGACGTCCTCGGGACAGCATCGCTCGGTACGGGTGCTCGGCAGCGACCCGCATTCGGGGATCGCCGTCGTGGGCACGGGCGGCGGCCTCAGCCCCGCTTCCTTCGCCGACGGGGACGTCGCACCCGGGGAGCTGGCCATCGCCGCCTGCCTGTGCGGAGCGGCGGTGGCGGAGGCGGGGACCGATCGTCCGGCGGCGGCTCTCGGAGAGGTCAGCAAGGTGGGAATGGCCACCACCCTCAGCGGTGGAGCCGGCCTGGTCGACACCATCGAGGCCGACATGCCCCTCGGTCCGGCGCCTTGGGGTGGAGTTCTGCTGAACGCCCAGGGCCAGGTGGTCGGCGTCCTCGACGCTCGTGAGAGCACGGCCGACGGGCACATGGGGGTGTTCGTGCCGTCCTCTCTGGCCGTGGCCGTGGCCCGGGAGCTGGCCACGTCGCACAAGGTGGAGCACGGCTGGCTGGGCATCAAATGCACCGACGTCCCTGACGCAGGGGGGGCCATGATCACCGCCATCATGGCCGGGAGCCCCGCCGCCACGGCCGGGCTCCATCAGGGCGATGTCGTCGAGGAGGTGGACTCGCAGCCGGTCGATTCCCTGGCCGACCTCCAGGCGAGTCTCTACACCAGCCCACCGGGAACGGCGGTCAGCGTGACGTTGGTCCGGTCCGGCCAGGACATGATGACGACGATGACTCTGGCGGTCACCCCGACCGGTTGACGCTCCGGCCGCCATGACCGGGATCCGGGCGTGGCGCCATGGTGCCGCCGGGCGTGTCGGCGTCGCCGCCGGCGCCGCCTACGATTCCAGAGGTGGATATTCCCGGCCCCGGTGGGGGTGGTAACTCGCTCGAACAGCTTCTGGGCGACCTTCTCCAGCTCATGGGTGGCGCCACCCCGGGCGGCGGTCGCGTCGAGCTCGCTCGCACGTTGGCGCAGGGCGCCGCCACGAACGGGCAGCCCGAAGGCAATGTGGATCCCTCCGAGCGCATCCAGTTCGAGGAGCTGGCCCGGGTGGCCGAGATGCACGTGAGCGAGCTCACCGGTCTGTCGGTGACACCGACGGGAGCACCGGTGGAAGTGATCGCCGTCGGCCCTGGGGCATGGGCCTGGCGGACGGTCGAGGACTGGAGGTTTCTCTTCGACGCCAGCCCGGACCAGGGCGAGGCCCCCACCACCGATGAGCCTGGCCAGGCATCGAAGCCGGGGACCGGCGATGGCTCGCCCGACGCCGCCGGGTCGGAAGAGCCACCGGCCGGCCTTGGGCTGATGGATCTGGGGGAGGACGACCTCGGTGGCGGCGGGCCGGGGCCGGGTGTGGGTCCTGCGGACCTCGTCACCCGGTGGATGTCGACGATGGGACCGATACTGACCGGGCTACAGCTCGGCTCGGCCGTGGGGCACCTGGCCCGCGGCACCTTCGGACAGTACGAGCTGCCTATACCGCGACCGTCGACGACCTCGCTGCTCGTGGTACCGGCCAACGTGGAGGCGTTCGCCCGGGACTGGAGCCTTCCCGCCGACGAGGTCCGGCTGTGGGTCTGTCTGCGGGACATGACGATCAACGCCATTCTCAACCGTCCGCACGTGGCCGACCGGATCCGCGGTCTGCTGACGGAGGTGGTGGTGGCCATGGCCGGGGATACCGACGCTCTGGCCGATCGGCTTCAGGGGCTCGACCCGTCGGACCCCGCTTCACTAGAGAGGCTCTTCGGCGACCCCGACGCCTTCCTCGGTGCTGATCTCCAGCCGGAGCGCCGGCGGGTCTCGGACGAGCTGACGGCCGTCACGGCCGCTCTGCTCGGCTACGTCGAGCACATCCTCGACCNNCTCCTCGGGGGCCGGACGGCTCTGGCCGAGGCGTGGCGCCGTCGACAGGTGGACCGGGAGGCGGAGGATCGCACGGCGGAGCTCCTCCTCGGACTCGATCTCAGCCCGGCCCAGGTCGAGAGGGGCACCCGGTTCGTGCACGGCATCCTCGAGCGGGCCGGTGAAGAGGGCCTCGCCCGCCTGTGGTCAGAACCTCAGACGTTGCCGACACCGGCGGAGGTGGATGCGCCCGGGCTCTGGCTCGAGCGGATCAGCTTGGGATAGCGGGGACTTCCTCTTCGTCGGGGATCCCGAGGTCCCACTCGAGCTCGAGGTGCTCGCGCTCGGCGTCGCGGACNNTCGATCACGGCGGCGTCGCCGTAGTTGGACTGAACCTCCCAATGAGGAGCGACGGGCCCCAGGTAGACCACACGGATGTGACCGACCGGCGGTTGGGGTTCCTCCTCGCCTTCCTCGATGTCCTCGGGCACGGAAATTCTCCTTGCTGTGGCTTTGCTGTGGCTTCGACCGGGTTGTCGCTCGGGTCCACGGCGGAAGGGCCGACGGGAGCGGGACGGGTCGACAGCCTACCAATGGTGAACCGGGGGGTTCCGGTGACATCCTCAGCGGGTTCTGTGACGTATTACCACCGGTCAGCCGTAGTCAGAACGACACGGGGTTCAATAGGGCGCTGGTAACCTGAGCGCTGTATCGGAGGTGCGATGGACGCCGACTGGATGGATCGAGGCAAGTGCCGGGAGATGGACCCGACGGTCTTCTTCCCGAGCGACGGCATTGGTGTCCAAGTGGCCTGCCGCATCTGCGCCGAGTGCCCGG
>PKWD01000358.1 GCA_003131945.1 Acidimicrobiaceae bacterium | reverse complement strand
CTCACCCGTGAATTCCTAAATGGAAACGAATTATTGACTCAGCTCACTAGCGAAGCAAGACCTCGGAGAACACTTTGCTCCAAGGACGCACCAGGAAGCGGAGCTCTGCGCAAGCTTCGTCACCGAGGACGGCATACGGTGCAGCCGCTAGCACGTCAGTCTGGTCCTCGATCTCCTGGCGCTGAGTTGTTCCCCACTCTGTGAGAGTGAGATCGTCGCCGTCGACCAACCAACCGCGTGAGCGCATCGTGTCGACTGCTGTGTCCCATTGCTCGACCGTCCATCCCCGCGTCGAACGCAACAGAGGGGACGGCACGTCGCCGGCGGCACCGTGGGTGACAAGCGCCTCGATGCCGGACAGGCCGTGGGTGATGAGCAGTGCGATGTGACCATCTCCCCGGTATTCGCGCAGAATCGACTGCGCATGCCACAGCACCAGATGCGGCTCGTCGGGCCAGTCCAGGCTGGCGTGCCCCGCCGCCAGTGGTCGGCCTTCCACCCGGGTGCTGGCCTCTTCGGCGGCGAGGCGCGCTAGCGCGGCCGCTCGGATCATCTCGGCCGATGCCACCACGTCGTCACCGAGAAGTCGCCGCATACTGCGGTCAACGACTTCGAGGCGGGCCGACACCAGCACATCGGGCGTGGTGATCCCCCACGCGCCGGGGATGGCTGAGTGAACCAATTCAGGATTGAAGTTGAAGAACGTGGCGATCACCACTTCAGCCGACACCGCTCCCATGGGCGCTGACCGGGAGGCGAAGTACCCGTCGCGACCGGCGATGCCCAGCCGTGCGTAGGCCACGGGCCCTTCGGGGACGAAGTAGATCATCCCGTGCAGCGGCTCGATCGTCCGCCACGTCTTTCGAGCCCGCAGGGCCCCTTCGCTCGAGCTCATGGTCCTCCTTCAGCAGTCCCTGTCAGCATGAGATCCAGTCGGACTTTACCGAGGATGACGTCGGGGCCTGGTGTCGCCGGCTATCCGAAGCGATTTCCTACGCCTGCATCGATCCGCTCTTGCGCGCAGGCGGCACGGACTCGTTCGTGGGGGCGATGTCGAGCATGCCGAGGGAACCAAGGCGGCTGCGGCCTTGACGCGACGTAGGCGGGCTTTCATAACGATCCCTGCTGCCCAGAGACGACGATTCTGTGTTGGCAGGGCAAAATCCGGAAAAGTCCTTTCGAGATGTCGATCCGAGCCTCCTCCGTTCGTATGAAAGGTGGAAATCCGGCCCCGAGCCGGCGTTCACAAGGGAGGAAGATCATGAGCAGGGTCGTGGTATCTGAGTTCGTGTCCCTGGACGGCGTGATGGACGACCCTGGTGGTGCCGATGGAACCAAACACGGCGGCTGGGCTTTTCAGTTCGAACGCGGCCCCGAGGGGGACAAGTTCAAGTTCGATGCACGCCGCCTCCGCTCACTTGCTGGGACGAGTGACCTACCAGGGCTTCGCAGCAGCATGGCCCACTATGGAGGGCACCGGCGAGTTCGGCGAGAAAATGAACAGCCTGCGCAAGTACGTCGTCTCGTCGACGCTGGCAGACGTCGATGCTAGCTGGAGCGACACGACCGTGATCAGGGGTGACCTGGTGACCGAGGTCGCCACACTGAAAGCTGAACCCGGTGGCGACCTCCTTGTTCAAGGCAGTTGCCAACTCGCTCACGCCCTGATGGAGCGCGGCTTGGTGGACGAGTACCGACTGATGATCTTCCCGATCGTCCTCGGAAGCGGGAAACGCCTCTTCGCCGAACTGCACGCGGTGTCCAAGCTCACTCAGCGACGCCCGACCGGCTTGGTGTTGCTTGCCTACCGGTCGGCGTAGGCGAACTCCGGCATCCCGCGCCCGTTCCTATCCCTTACGAGGGCCAGCGCCAGGAGCGACGTCTCGCTTCAGGTAGACAGAGTGGCGGATTACTCAGTGGATCCTTCCCATCAGGGCCGATGGTGGGTGGCGCAGATGGGTCGGGAGAGGTGTGGTTCGTGCTTGGCTCGCCAAAGGAGCGGTCGTCGTACCGGGGCCGAGATGCGGCCGGTACCCTCGAAAGGGGAAGCCAATGAAGCAGTACCTGCTCAGCGTGCACTCGGTCGAAGGCAGCCCGCTGCGAACGCCCGAGGAGATGCAGAAGGCCTACGAGGATGTCACAGGCTTCAATGCCGATCTTCAAACTGAGGGGCATGGGTGTTCGCCGGCGGTCTGTGTCCGCCCAACCCCGCCACCGTCGTAAGGGATCGCGGTGGAGACCTGCTCATCACCGACGGCCCGTTTGTCGATGGCAAAGAACATATCGGCGGCGTCTGGGTGATCCAGGCCCCTGATCTCGACGCCGCCCTGGCATGGGCGGCCAAGGCGACCCGAGCTTGTGGCGAGGCGGTCGAAGTGCGGCCGTTCCAAGAGGTACCCGAGAACTGACACCGAATGTCGGCCCGGAAGTGTCCGATGTCGGGCGCGTATGTCGCAGGGAGTACGTAGGCGCCGTGGCCGTGTTGCGTACCAGGGCGATCGACCGCCGCCGTCGCCAGCGTCCAGGCAAGGCTCGCCACGGGACGCCACCGAGGATGGAACTGTGGGTGACGATCGCCTGACCGGTCCCGTCGGCGCCTCGTCGGGAGCGCACGGGGCATGCGCTGAACTGCTGCTCCGCTGAGCTCACGACCCCGACGGTGAGCCGTAGAGGCCGGGGCCGTCGACCACTAGGTCGAGCAGGAAAGAGCGCGCCGCTTCGTAGGCGCCTTCGATGAGGACGTTGGTGGCGTCGAATTTGAAAGGTGAGATCCGAAGAGCGGCGGGGCCGGGAAGATAGACCACGGGGACATGCTTGGCGATCAGTGGCGCTTCGAGGATGGCTTGGGTACGCACGGTGACCATGGCGGTGAAGAGCACAGTCTCGGCCAGGGACTCCGGTGGGGTAGGAGGTGACCGGGGAAGGTGCAGTCGAGAANNACCAGGGAGCGGGCGCCCATGGCCAAGGCTTGGCGGAGCGGGACGTTGGCCACGACACCACCGTCGTAGAGACGGCGCCCGTCATGATCGATGGGGGGAAAGATCCCGGGGATGGCTGCGCTGGCCAGCAATGCCGTCAACAGTGATCCATCGTCGATGACATGGGGGCTTGCCGTGGCAACGTCCATGGTCACGGCGGCGAAGGGTAGGGCCAGGTCCTTGAAGCTGGTCGTGGTGCCGAGGAAGTCGGCGATCACCGCGGCGAGGCCGCTATTGGGGAA
>PKWD01000388.1 GCA_003131945.1 Acidimicrobiaceae bacterium | reverse complement strand
GACAAAAAGAACGCGCTGACCGTCGCGATGTACGCGGCGCTGGCCGACGCCATCGTCTCGGCGGAACGCGACGATATCGGCGCGCTGCTCTTTCAGGCGCGCGGCACTGCCTTCACCGCCGGAAACGACCTGCACGATTTCTTGGAGCAACCGCCGCACGGCGATGACGCGCCGGTCTTTCGTTTCCTGCACGGGCTCATCCGCACGGACGTCCCGCTGNNGGCACGACGATGCTGCTGCATTGCGATCTCGTCTTCGCTGCGCCGTCCGCCATGTTCAAGGTTCCGTTCGTCGACCTCGGGCTCGTCCCCGAAGCCGCCAGCAGTGTGCTGCTGCCGCGCCGCATCGGTCGTGCGCGCGCCGGCGCGGCGCTGTTCCTGGGCGAACCGATCGATGCGCAGCAGGCGTATGCCGACGGCTTGGTGACCAAGCTGGTCGCCGATGCCGAGCTCGACGAGACGGCCACGACGGCCGCGCGCGCGATCGCGGCCAAGCCGCGCCAAGCGGTGCGTGAGACGAAGCGCCTGGTGAACCACGATCGCGAAGCGCTCATCGAGGCGATGGCGCGCGAAGGGAAGTCGTTTCGCGAGCGGCTCGCTTCCGACGAAGCACGCGCGGCGATGAGCGCGTTCTTCGACCGGGCGCGCGCTTGACGAACCTGTCCGGGAAGACGCTCTTCATCAGCGGCGCGAGCCGAGGGATCGGACTGGCGATCGGGTTGCGCGCCGCGCGTGACGGCGCGAACGTCGTCGTCGCCGCGAAGACCGTCGAACCGCACCCGAAACTGCCGGGCACCATCTACACGGCTGCGGCGGAGATCGAGGCGGCCGGCGGACATGCGCTCGCAGTGCAATGCGACGTGCGCTCCGAGGACGACATCGCGCGCGCGATCGCAGCGGCGGTCGAGCGTTTCGGCGGAATCGACATCGGCGTCAACAACGCCGGCATCCTCCGGGACAAGATGTCGTTCAACATGGACGAGTCCGACTGGGACGACGTCATCCGGGTCCATCTGAAGGGCCACTTCGCCCCCTCCCACTTCGCCGCCATCCACTGGCGCAACCGCTCCAAGGGCGGCGAGGAGGTCTCCGGTCGCATCATCAACACCGCCTCCGAGGCCGGCCTCTTCGGCAATGCCGGCCAGGCCAACTACGGCGCCGCCAAGGCCGGTATCGCCGCCATGACGATCGTCCTCGGCCGCGAGCTCGAGCGTTACGGCGTGACCGTCAACGCCATCTCCCCCCGGGCCCGGACCCGCATGACCGAGGACCTCTTCGGTGACATGGCCAAGGTCGAGGAAGGGAAGTTCGACGCCTTCGGACCCGAGAACGTCGCCCCCCTGGTGGCCTTCCTGGCCAGCCCCGAGGCGGCCGACATCAACGGCCAGAACTTCGTCGTCTACGGCGGATCGGTCTGGGTCATGCAGGGATGGCAGCCCGCCGGTGAGCTGAAGCGCGACAGCGGCTGGACCCCGAAGGAACTGGCCGACAACAAGTCGACCCTCTTCAAGACCCACAAGTCGAGCGTGCCCCCCTTCGGCGCTTTCTAGAGCCGCCGACGAGAACACCGCCGGCCGGCGGCCGGGGCCTCAGCTCCGGCTGGGGAGAACCGCCGTCGCTTCGCCCACGACCTTGACCTCGCCGTCGGCGTTGGCCAGGGTGCACGCCAGGTCGACCAGGTTCCCGGCGTCCTCGGTCCGCTTGCCCGTGACCACGATCTTCGTGGTGAGCTCCTCGCCCGGCCACGTCTGGCGGCTGAACCGCACCTGGTAGTGCCGCACGTTGCCGGCCCCCACGTAGTCCGTGAGGGCCGTGCCGAGCAGGCCCATCGAGAACATCCCGTGCCCGAAGACGCTCGGCTGACCGGCGGCGGTGGCCGCCACCTCGTCGTGGTGCATGGGGTTGTAGTCCCCCGACGCCCCCGCGTAGCGCACCAGGTCAGTCCGGGTGAGCGTGTGGCTGGTGGCCGGAGCCTCGTCGCCCTCTTTGACGTCCTCGAAGTGCAGTGCGCCACCGGCCATAGCCGCTTCCCTCCCCTGTCGATGCCCGGTGCCGTCGCATCCCGGGCGGCCGCAGCTTGCGGGCCGCGGCCGAACATTGTCAAACCGTGTCGCCCTCGGCCGTGGTCACTGCCCCGGCTCGGGATCCCGGGGCAGGCCGAGGATGCGCTCGCCGATGACGTTTCTCTGAACCTCGCTCGTCCCGCCGGCGATGGTCAGGCACCGCGTCGACAAGAACCCGCGGCTCCACCGCGCCCCGTCGCCTTCGGTGGACGCCCCTTCGGCGCCCAAGAGGACGAGGCCGAGCTCCTGCACCCGCTGTTCGTGCTCGACGCCGAGGAGCTTGCGGACGCTTGCCTCGGGACCCGGCTCGACGCCCGACACCGAACGCAACGTGGTCCGCGCCCCGAGAAGGGCGATGGACTGGGCCTCGGCCAGCAGGGCGCCGATCTCGTCGAGGACGACGGCGTCTCCGGCCCAGGGCCCGCTGTCGAGCGAACCGAGCATCGCTTCGATCCCCAATCCGAAGCTGGCCCCTGACGACATCGACACCCGCTCGTTGGCNNGAACACCTCGTTGAACATGGCCGCCCCGGTGATCTCGCGCAGCGGCCGGACATCGATGCCGTCACTGCGCATGTCGACGAGGAAGTAGGTGATCCCCTCGTGCTTGTCGGCCTCGGGATCGGTCCGGGCCAGGCAGATACCCCAGTCGGCCTTCTGCGCCATCGACGTCCACACCTTCTGGCCGTTNNGCTCGCTGAAGAGCTGGCACCATCCGATCTTCCCCTCGAGGGTCGGACCCACGAAGCGCTCCTGCTGCTCGGCCGTGCCGTGGGCGATGATGGTGGGCAGGGCCCACGCCCCCACGGCGATCGAGGGCCGGAACACTCCGGCGGCGGCCAGCTCCTCGTCGATGACGAGCTGCTCCACCGGACCGGCGCCGCGTCCGTAGGGGACGGGCCAGTGCGGGGCCAGCAGACCGTTCTCCACGATCAGCCGTCGCTTCTCGGCGCCGCCCGACGCCGCCGCCACCTCGGCCACGATGGCGTGGATCTCGCCCCGCAGCGACTCAGCGTCGGCCGGCAGCTCCATGGTGAGCGTGCGCCGGCGGCCGCCCAGCGCGGCCAGCGAGGCATCTTGGCGCAAGGCGGCCGAGCCCCCGAGGAGCTGGCGCAGCGACAGGGCTCGGCGTAGGTGGATGTGGGCGTCGTGCTCCCAGGTGAAGCCCATGCCGCCGAGAACCTGGACGCACCCCTTGGCCGCCTCGACATAGGCGTCGAGAGCCACCGCCCCGGCCAGCACGGCCGCCAGTGCGGCCTGGTCGGCGTCGGCCGTATCGGCGGCCAGGGCGGCGTCCCAGGCCAGGGCCGTGACCTGCTCGACCGAGACGAGCATGTCGGCCAGCCGGTGCTTGATGGCTTGGAACTGCCCGATGGGCCGGCCGAACTGGCGACGGTCCTTGGCGTAGTCAGTGGCCGTCTCGAGGCACCACCTGGCCCCCCCGGCGCACTCGGCGGCGGCGATGGCCAGGGCCCGTTCGCGCACGAGCCGGGTGGTGACACCGCCCAGCCGGCGTTCGGGAGCCACCACCGCCTCGGTCACCACGACCGCCGCCACCCGCCGGGTCAGATCGAGGCTGGTCAGTGGTTCGACCGTGACCCCGGCGGCGTCGAGCTCGAGGGCGCACCAGAACAGTGCTCCGGAGCCGCTGTCATCGTGGGCCGACACGAGAAGAAGACGGGCCCCGGCGCCGGCGGCGAGAACGGGACGGACGGTGCCGGTGAGGGTCACCGATCCGTCGGCGCCGATGGCGGCCGACAGCGAGCCACTGCCGGGCAGGGCCACCACGGCGGGCATGCTCCCGTCTGTGACCTGGGGCAGAAGCTGCTTGGGGTCGGCCGGGTCCGACGATCCGGCCAGCACGGCGGCCACCAGCATGGTGCCGAGCACCGCACCGGGGGCGGCGGCGCGGGCCAGCTCTTCGACCACCACGGCCAGCTCCATCAGGCCGAAGCCCTGGCCCCCGTACTCCTCGGCCACATGGATGCCGAGCCAGCCCTGGCCGGCGAGGGCGTCCCAGAAGGGGGGCAGGGTCTCGGACCCGGCGTCGAGCAGGGCCCGGGGCACCTCCGGTGGGCACCGGGTGTCGGCCCACCGGCGCACCGTGCGCCGCAGCTCCTCGTGGTCCTCCCCGATCCCGATCGGCATCCGGCTCCACCTTGTGTCTCGAGCGCCGGACACCTGGGCCACCGGGAGCCGGCGGCGACAGACGCACCCCGACCGGGCCGGAGGCGGTGCCGGCGAAACTAGAACAAGTTACGTCGCCGGAGGCCGCCCGAGCCAGCACAGCGGCCTGCGCAGGATCCGGCGCGGGGGCATCCGTACGATGGGGCCATGGCCACGACCAAGGTGCAGCTGTTCTCCGTTTCGGTGACCGATCAGGACCGGGCCCGGGACTTCTACGTGGACGTCCTCGGCTTCGAGCTCGTCCGCGATGAGCCGATGGGCCCCGACCAGCGCTGGGTCGAGGTCCGCCCGACCGGGGCCGAGACGTCGATCACCCTCGTCACCTGGTTCGACACCATGGCGCCGGGATCGACCAAGGGCATCGTCGTCGAGAGCGACGACCTCGACGTCGACATCGAGACGCTACGGAGCCGGGGCGTGGGCATCGATGTCGACATTCAGCAGGCCCCCTGGGGACGGTTCGTCACCTTCGACGACCCCGACGGGAACGGGATCGTGCTCCAGGCCACGTCGGTGAGCTAAGTGAGCTGATGGCCTCAGGCTCCGAAGATATGGAGCAGGTGGTCGATCGACCACACCTGCCAGCCGTTCAGACCGAGGATGACCACGGCGGCCAGGATCATCATGGCGTTCTGACCCTGCTCGGCCCAGTCGTGGATCATGAGCACGAAGTAGAGGAGGTTCAAGGCAATGCTGGCGAAGGCGGCCACCGGCGTCAGGAACCCGAGCGTGAGGCCCAGACCGAGTGACAGCTCGCTCATCAAGATGATCCACGTCATGGCCTTCGGGTGAGGCTTGACGACGGCGTTGAACCCTTTGCCGACGACTTTGAATTTGTGCTTGGCGGCGATGTCGGCGGCCCAGTTGATCCCGGCCTGGCGCTTGATCCAGGCCTCCAGGTTCTTGTGACGGAAACTCTCGAGCCACCACAGGCCGAGGCCGATCCGGAGCACCGCGGCCCACTCTGCGCCTGTGAGCAGGGAGGTTTTCATCGGGCTGTTTCTACCACGGGCCCGGTGGACGGCTCCGGACGCGTGACGGCGCCGTGGCCGTCCCCGGCGGGGACCGAGCGCGGCATGGTGACGGTGAGACAGAGACCGACGAGCGCCGCCACCACGGCGGTGGCGTCGACGGCCCGCAGACCCGGGGCACGGCCGTCACCGAGGGCGATCGACAGGGCCAGCGCCGCCCCTCCCACCCCGGAGCCGACGGCCACCCCGAGAGTCACGAGGACCTGCATGGCGGCGATGGGACCACCCTGGCGGCCGGCCTCGGCGCTCGACAGCACCACCAGAGTGGTCGTGGCGTAGGACAGTCCCATGCCGGCGCCGGCCACGCCCCAGGCCACGAACCCCACCCACCACGGGGTCGACGACCAGTCGAGGGTACCCACCCCGGCCACACCGACGGCCACGAGCGCCAGACCCATCGTGCACAGCCGGCGCGGCCCCACCACGTGGACCAGCCGCGCCTGCACCCACGACCCGGCCGTCCAGGTGAGGGCGGCCACGGTGAGAACGACGCCGGCTTCGGTGACGCTGCGGTGATGGAGCGAGGTGAGCGACAACGGCAGGAAGGCCTCGGCACCGAAGAAGCCCAGGTTGACCAGAGCGGCCACCCCCATGGTGCCCAATTGGCGCTGATCGGGGCGGCGCCCGTCGGCTGGGCGGCCCGGGGAGACCACTCGGCCCGGGATCACCGAGCGCAGGGCGGGGACGACGAGAGCGAGGCCGATGAGCCCGAGCACCGGCGACAGCACCGGTTGCCGGGCGCTCAAGGCCTCGATCACCAGGGCCGTGCCGCCGGCCAGGGCCACAGCCACGACCACGCCGGGCCGCTTCTCCGCTCTGCTCGGCCCCGGGCGCGCCCCGAGGTCCGATGGGGCGTCAGCCTCCGAGGGGGTGGCCTCGGCGTGGGCGATGGCGGGCAGGGCGATGGCGGCGGCGGCCAAGACGGCGGGGATGAGGGCCAGGAAGACGAGACGCCAGCTGAGGTCCTCGGCCACCACCCCGGCCACGGCCGGGCCGACCACGCCGGGGATGACCCAGGCGGTGGACATGGCCGCGTAGGCCCGGGGCCGCAGGGGGGCGGGGTAGCCCCGGCCGACGAGGACGTTCAGGGCCACCACGAGGACGCCGGCGCCGACGCCCTGCACGACCCGCCCGGCCACGAGCACGAGCATGGTGNNACGACGCGCCCGACGACCAGCACGAGCATGGTGGGGGCGGTGCCGTCGACGAGAAGTCCGACGGAGAAGAGGACGGCGGCCACGAGAGTGGGCCGCAGCATCCCGATGCGGTCGACGAGCGGGCCGGCCACCACGATGCCGACCAGCTGGGCCAGCATGAAGGCGCTGAAGGCCCAGCCGTAGAGGCGGATGCCGCCCAGATGGCGCACCACGACGGGGAGGACGGTGGCCACGGCGATGGCCTCGAAGGCGATGAAGGAGACGACGAGCACCATGCCGAGCGTGAGTCGCCGGTAGCCGGGGCCCAGAATCGAATGGCCCGGCGCCGTCGTCATTGCTCCATGGTGACCGACGCCGGGAGGGTCCCGTGGCCCGTCGGCCGGCCGGCCCCGGTCAGGGGCGACGGGTCATCCCCGGTGGATCAGATTGAACTTCGAGCTGACGACGGGATCGCCGGTGGCGGCGTCCTTCCAGACGGTCTCGGTGACGATGAAGGTCATGGTCCGGCCCTTGGACTCCTTGGCATAGGCGTCCACCACCGTGCCCTCGCCCTCGAGGACGTCGCCCACGAAGACGGGCCGGTGATAGGTGAACTCCTGCTCGCCGTGGAGG
>PKWD01000193.1 GCA_003131945.1 Acidimicrobiaceae bacterium | reverse complement strand
GAAGCTCCTCCAGGGACGCGTGTCGGATTCTCCTTGCACCACGGCCTCATCATGCCCGTTGGTCGGGGTCGTCCCGGCGGACCGGGGCGACCGGGCATGGGGCCTGCCCGGCCCCGGACCAGGCCCGGGGCCCCGGGCCCCGGGCCCGATCAAGCTGGCACGGCCGCCTGCCGATACCACTCTCAGCCCCTGTCCGCACTGCCATCAGGACGGTGGCGTTCGCATGGGAGGCGTTTCGATGTTCATTCGAGGCCGGTGAGCAGGGATTTCGCCCTGCCGTCTGACCCGATGGGCGACGGCTGGCACAATGACGCCGGGGGCCGGCGGGTCCGGGACCTCATTTTCAACCAGGCTCCTCTGGGCATGGCCCTGGTCGATATGACGGGCACGCTCCTGCGGGTCAACACCGCCGCCGGCGACATCATGGGCCGCCGCCCCGAGGATCTCACCGGAGCCACTCTGGGCGACGTGGTCCACCCCGCCGATTGTGACGCCGTGTCCAGGCAGCTCGATGCCCTGGTGGTGGGCGAGATACAGCATCTGCGGGCCGAGACCCGCCTGATCCACGGCGACGGCCGGGTGGTGTGGATCTGCGTCCACGCTTCGTGTATCCGGGAGACCGACGGGACGCCTCAGTGCGTGATCGCCCAGATCGAGGACATCACCGAGCGCCGGAAGGTCGACGCAGCGGTGGCCCAAGCCGAGGAGCGCTTCCGCACCACCTTCGATCTGGCCCCCATCGGGATGGTCCTGACCGGCGCCGATGGCGTTCTGTCGCGGGTCAACCCGGCCTACTGCCAGATCGTGGGTCGTGACGCCGGCTCCCTGGTGGGGGGCACGGTGGACGGCATCACGCACCCCGATGATGTGGCCATCACCGCCACCCAGGTGCAGGCGCTCACGACCGGTGAGGTCGATCTCTTCTCGATGGAGAAGCGCTATATCCACGCCGCCGGCCACATAGCGTGGGTCTCGGTCAACGCCTCGTGCGTGCGCGATGGCGCGGGGGCGCCGCTGTTCCTGATCGGCCAGGTAGAGGACATCACCGAACGCCGGGAGATGCGCGAACGGCTGGCCCACGCCGCCATCCACGATCCCCTCACCAACCTGCCCAACCGGGATCTCTTCATCGACCGCCTCGAGATGGCCCTGCGCCGCGCCCGCCGCAGCGGGAACCGCGTGGCGGTGATGTTCCTCGATCTGGATCGTTTCAAGATGGTGAATGACAGTCTCGGGCACGAGGTCGGCGATCGTCTTCTGCGAGCGGTGGCCGACAGAATGAGCAGCGCCTTGAGGGAGAGCGACACCCTGGCGCGGTACGGGGGCGACGAGTTCACCGTCCTGTGCGACGAAGTGGTCGACAAGAGTCACGCCCTGGAGATCGCCGACCGGATGAAGCTGGCCATGCGCCAACCGTTGACCGTGACCGGCGGTGAGACGTTCGTATCGTTCAGCATCGGCATCGCCGTGTCGACCGACGGCGAGGAATCCGGATCGACCTTGTTGCGCCAAGCCGACATCGCCATGTACCGGGCCAAGGAGCGAGGGTCGGCGCACGTCGAGGTCTACACCGAAGGCGATCACCAGATGGCCAAGAGTCGTCTCGACATCTCCAACGATCTCCGCGGCGCTCTCGAGCGCGACGAATTGGAGCTCTACTACCAGCCTTTCGTCGACCTGCACACCCAGACCATGGTCGGGATGGAGGCGATGATGCGGTGGCGGCACCCCACCCGCGGCGTGCTCATGCCCGATGAATTCATCTCGATGGCCGAGGACAACGGCCTAATCGTCCCCTTGGGCGCATGGGCCCTGGGCCAGGCCTGCCGGCAAGCGACCGCCTGGGCCATCGGCCGGGAGGAGGCCGGCCTCGACGGGGCCCGCCTCAACATCTCGGTCAACGTGGCCGCTGCGCAGTTGGTCGATCCGGATTTCCCCGATCTGGTGGCCGACGTCCTCGTCACGACCGGGATCAATCCCGACCGGCTGTGGCTCGAATTCACCGAGAGCGCCCTCATGCACGACGCCGAGTCCACCATCAAAGTCCTCCACACTCTGCGGGAGCTGGGCCTGCATTTCGTGATCGACGACTTCGGGACGGGATACTCCTCGCTCGCCTACCTGAGGCAGTTCCCCGTCGAGACCCTCAAGATCGACCGGAGCTTCGTGCGCGAGGTGGATCGTCGTTTCGAGGACACCGCCGTCGTGCGGGCCATCATCGGCGTGGGCGACTCGTTGGGACTGTCGGTCATCGCCGACGGCGTCGAGAGATGGGACCAGGTGGGCCGACTCCAGAGCCTCGGCTGCCATCTGGCTCGGGGCGACCTGTTCGGTAAGCCTCTGCGGGCGCGCCAGGTGGGCGCCTTCCCGACCGACGACATAGGGAGCTGGCGCGGAATCCTGGAGGCCACCGCCTCCTGAGCGGGGCGTGCCGAGTCGACCCCGACTCACGAGCGGAGTCGGTCGTCAGGTCCTCAACCGGGCGGTCCGACGCGCGGGAGGTCGTTCGTGACAACGAGCGGACGGACGAATAGCAGCCGCGAGTGCGGGTAACCGACGGCCCCGGGCAGCCACGCGTCAAAGGCTATGTCGAGATGGCCCTCGGCGTCGGTGAAGACGGTCTCTCCTCCGGGACCTACGAAGTTCGACTGCGATGCGAGGAGAGGCTCCGGGGACACCTTGGCACACGGCCCGAGAACGCCGGCACAGTGGGCCAGGCCGACGCCGTAGTCGGCGCTGTTCCAATTGTTGCCCGAGTAGAAGAGGTCGTAGCGGCCGTCCACGAGGACCATCGACGGTGCTTCGACCACCGATCCCTCCCACGGCTGGCTGGGACGGAGCAGAGGCGACGGTCCGGGCCCCTCGAGGGCGGTCCCCCGGGGGTCGAGGGCCTCGGCCCAGATGGTGGCCGGTTGGCCGCTGCCGCCGTTCGATTTCCACGCCAGATAAGGGTCGCCGGCAGCGTCGAGATAGGGCGACGGATCGATCGAGCCACCGAGGGCCGGTTGGCACTCGAGCGGACCCTTGCTCGAGTCGACGAAGGGTCCCTGCGGTCTCTTCGACGTGGCCACTGAGAGGCACTGGACCTTGGTGCCGGCGGTGGCCGCTGTGTAATACAAGACGTAGGAACGCCTGAGACGGATGACGGCCGGCGCCCAGGTGTCACCGGGGCTCGCCCACGACGGCAGTGCGGGCAGGGCGTCCCCCGCCTTCGTCCAGTGTTGGAGATCGGTCGACTCCATGATCTGGATGTTGCCGGCCGTCGAATTCGTCCCGTAGGCGAAGTAAGTGCCGTTGGCTGCGAGCACGTCGGGATCGGCGAAGTCAAAGGGGTAGACAGGGCCGCCGCTGGCGGAGCCGAGAATGTTCTCGCACACCGGTGCCACGGCCGACAGGTCGGCGACGGCCCGCGTCTGGTTCCCGGCCTGGAGAGCGGCGACGGATCGGTTCACACCGCCGGCACAGGAGTGGGCGTCATCGACCTCGACGGACCGGGAGTCGACGCCGGCCTGAGCCTGGGCCAGTACCTGCTTGGCCGAGGTGAGCTCGGCCGTCACGCGGGCCAGGCTCTTCTGCGCCGCGTCACGGCCCTCGTCGGTGACATGGAGCGACCGGGTGGTGGAGGCGAGGAGAGAGGCGGTCCGCCCCAGCAGCGCCTTCGTCGTCGCCACCTGGCCGTCGCTGTGGTGGAGGCTCAGCTGTACCTGGGCGTCGTCGACCAGTCCGGCGATGAGGACACCGGCCACCACGGCGATCGCCGCGCCGTAGCCGAGCCGACCCGGACGCACCGGACGCACCGGGGCCATCGCTATCCGACCTCGTTCAACGCCGAGCAGGACGACGAGGAGGCGCGCAACGATGCCAGGCCTCCCGCCGTCTGTCCGACGGCCAACTGGTTGAGGGCCTGCTCCACGGCACCCAGGCAGGTGTCGAGCTCTCCCAGGTCGACTCCTTGGGCATGGGTACCGGCCTCGTCCTTGGACAGGGTCGCCTGGGTGGCCGACAAGGTGGACTGGGCGGTGTCGAAGGATCGGGTGAGGGCCTGGCGTGCGGACCAGACACCGGCCAGGCGCTTCTCGGCTCGGGCCAGCTCGGTCCGCACCCCGCTCAGTTGGTGGACGGCCGAGGTCAACGAGACGTCGGCCGACCGGATCTCGGCGCGGGCGTGGAGGTCGGTAACCGCCAACAGACATCCCGACGCCAGGGCGATCACGACGACGGAGCCGGTCACGAGGAGGCGCCACCGGGATCGGACGAAGGACCGGAGTCCGGGCAGCCCTCTCTCAGCCTCTGCTGGGCGAGCCCCGCTTCGTGCCGGGGAGGTGAATGCCGTCCTCATGGCGCGCTCGGGGCGAACACCGACGGACAATCCGGATGGCCCGGACGCGTCCGGACAGGTCCGGGACACAGATGCTCCCCCCGGGGGCCAAGTTTACAGTGGGTGCTGTCTTACTTACTTCTCGTGACCTCGACCGGGACGGGCAGGGAGGAGCGAGCCCAGGGCGGGCCGGGAGGTGTAGTCCTGGGGGATGCCCAAGCGCAGCGCCGGTCTCCTCCTCTACCGGGCCACTCCCGACGGTGTCCTCGAGGTCCTCGCCGTCCATCCGGGGGGTCCTTTGTGGCAGAACAAGGACGAAGGGGTCTGGTCGATCCCGAAGGGTGAGGTCGAGGGCGACGACGATCCGGCGGCCACGGCGGACCGGGAGTTCGCCGAGGAGCTCGGGNNACCGGGCCTGGGCGGTGGCCGGGGATCTCGACGTGACGACGGTCGAGAGCAACAGCTTCGAGATGGAGTGGCCGCGCCGGTCGGGACGGATCGGGTCCTTTCCCGAGATCGATCGGGCGGCCTGGTTCGACGTGCCCACCGCACGCGCCAAGCTCAACGAGGCGCAGGGCGCCTTTCTCGATCGGCTGACCCTGGCCCTCGAAGGCGGAGACTGACGACCTCGCCCCCCGAGCCCGGGTGAGAGGTCGGTGGTCGGTGCCCTGAGTCGGTCTGTCAGGCCACGGCGCCCATGGCGGCGGCGAAGAGGATGTCGGCCCCGCGGCTGTCGCGTCCGGCGTCGGCCGAGCAGACAGAATGCCGCCATGCCGTCCGATGTCGGGGTCACAGTACTGGCCGCGCTGCGCCTCGAGGCCCTCGCCATCGGGGGGAACGTCGTGTGCACCGGCATGGGGCACGCCAAGGCGGGGGCCACGGGGGCCCGGCTGGTGCAGAGCCTGGCCCCGGGGCGGCCGCTGGCCATCGTCGGCATCGCCGGTGGTCTCGAGTCCACGCTCGAGCCGGGTCAGCTCGTCGTGGCCGACGCCCTGCTGGCGCCCGACGGCGCCGATCCCATCATGTTGCCGCAGGCCGCCGCGGTGGCGGAGGTGTTACGGGCCCACGGGCGCGACGTGCGTGTCGGCGCCGTGGCCTGCTCGACCTCCATCGTCCACGGTGCGGCGCGTGCCGAGTTGGCGGCCGGTGGAGCGCTGGCGGTGGAGATGGAATCGGTGTGGCTGGCCCGGGTCCTCGTCGAGCACCCGTTGGTGGTCGTGCGGGCCGTCGGTGACACCGAGCGACACGGGTTCGTTCTCGGCAACCTGAAGGCCCTCGCCGCCTTGCGTCACCTCCGTCCCGCCCTCGACCGATGGGCCCGGGACGTCGTCGGGCCGGGTTAAGGCGCCACGCGGTCGGCAACGTCGAGCATCTGGCGACCGCCGGGCTCGAGCCCGTCCCTGATGCCGAGGAGACCCGTCGACACCCGCTCGACGACACCCCATTCCCAGATGGCGGTGGCATCGAGACCACAGCGCCGGGCCAGCCAACGGGCCCGGTCGTGCGGATCTCCCTCGAGGAGCTCGAGCGGGTCCTCCCGCATTACGATGCCCATGTCGTACTCGGCTTCGGTCAGGAGACCGTCGGGGTCGACGAGCTTGAAACCATCGTCGGTTTCGAGGGTATTCCACTGGTGCACGTCGCCATGGACGAGCAGGGCACGTTCATCGTCGTGGGCGGCGATGCGCCGGGCCACGCATGTCAACGCGTCGTCGATGGCGCGCTCCGAACAGGGATGGTCGAGCTCCTCCCAGCTGGTGGTGATGAAATCGGCCAGCCACCGACCCTTTTCGGCGCCGCTCGGTAGTCCGGAAACCGGGAGCAGGGCGCCACACCCGAGCCGCCGTCGCACACAGGATCTCGTGGCGCCGGTCGATCGGGAGCGCCAGGTCCGAGAGCGAACGACCGAGACGTTCGAGGAGCAATGCGCCGCGCGACGCGTCATGACGCAGGAGCCGCGCACAGCCGCCGCCGTCGGTTAGGCGCAGGACCGTGATCTCGTTGGCCGCCACCCCACCACCGCGCGGCACGATCAGCTTCAGAACCACCGGCGTCCCGTCGTCCCTCGTGGCCTCGGCCACAAATGCTTCGGTGCCGCCTTGATAGGGACGACCCACTGCGATCGACCACTCCTGCTCGAGGCCGGCGACAAGCTCGGGAAGGTCATCGAGCCAACCGGAGGCACCCACCGACATCGCCATGTTGCGCACGATGGCGGGGACATCGGTCATGTCAAACGGTAGCGCCCGGCAGGGCCTTCGTGGCCGAGGCAAGCTGTGGAGATGGTCCGGGCTCAGGTCGTTCGATAGGGAGGCGTTGGTGTCCGACAACGATCTCTCTCCTCTGGCCGACACCGAGGTGCATTATCTCCGTTCCGAACACGTCGGCGACCAGTTCAAGATCTTCATAGGTCACTGTGGTGAATCGCGCACCGCCCCACCGGCGGTCCTGTATGTCACCGATGCCAACGGCCTGTTCGCCGGCGCCGTGGACATGATCCGGCTCATGCAGCTCTCGGCCCATCTCCCGTCGGTCCTCGTCGTAGGGATCGGCTACCGGGCCGGTTCTCTCATCGAGACCACCGAGCAACGCACCCGCGACTTCACGCCCTCGTACGATCCGACCCTCGCCGACGCGCTTTCCCGGCCAATCGGTGATGGGCGGTGCCGACCGCTTCCTGGCCTTCATCGGTGACGAGCTGCGACCGTGGGTGCAGGACCGATTCGGCGTCGACGCTGCCGATTCCACCTATTTCGGCCACTCTCTGGGGGGCCTGTTCGGAACATACGTGCTCCTCACCGAGCCCACCTCCTTCGGGCGATACGGCATCGGGAGTCCGTCGTTGTGGTGGCACGAGGAAATCATCTTCGAGCACGAGACACGGTACGCGGAGGGCCACGACGACCTCCCGGCCAAGGTGTTCTNNCCTACTCGATCGGGGAATACGAGAACTACGACGGCCGCCAGCGAGAGTCAGAAAGGCTGTCGGCCCATGAACGGGCCCAGGCATCACTCCGCTACGTCGACATGGTGGCGGACACCGAGCGATTGGTGGCATCGCTACGGACGCGGGAGTACCCGAACCTCGAGATGGCCAGTGTGGTCCTCCCCGGGGAGTTCCACATCACGGTGCCGCTCATGAACCTGTCGCGGTCGTTGCGGTATCTCTTCGACGCGCCGGCTTGAGCAGGGTTCCACGACCCGGTCGGTCTGTCCTCGGCGATGGGCGTCGCCGTCGGACGCGTTACCGATCGCTGAATGTGACGCCCGGCGGGTCGTCCAGTGTGAGCTGGAATTCGGGGGCGAGGTCTTTGTGGCCCTCGCTCCCCCGGCACACTGCCGTGCCGACGGCCACGAACTCCACGGCATGGGTGAGTAGCGAGTTCACCGGCCGTTCCTGGAGCTGGACCTCGACGACGCCGTCGGCATGGAGTTCCGCCGCTTCGCGCTCCATCATCTCCATCGCTTTCTCACGCGACGAGTACAGCGCCGTGGTCTGATCGGTCAGCTCAACATTGTCCCGGGCCAGACCGAGCGATTGCGAGGCCGACCGTGCCGCGAACCCCACTACCGAGACCCCAATGGCGATGCCGACGGGGTGGTAGCCGGCACGGACGAGCAGATGGAAGTCGCGGGCCGACAAGGTGGTGGCGAACGGGTGGGCGGCGTCGGGTCGGCGGCCGGTACCGTGCACGGCTGTCCCGAGCATGGTGCAGGTGAGCAGGTTGGCGCGCTCGCGCTCGAGCTCGAGGCGCATGGCCACGACCCCGTCGGCGTGACGGGTGCGGAGCTCTTCGAGGATCCCCGAGCGGGCATTGTCGATGGCGGCGGCGATGGCCCGCCCCCACATGGTCCCCTCCGTGCCGGCCGTCGTGAATTGCGGATTCCAGCTCGCCGACCCGGCGCCCGACACGATATCGACGGGGCGGAACCCGATCTCCTCGAGGAGGACGAGCTCGCCGACGGTGAGATCCGACACGAAGGTGTGCTGATCGGCGGGGACGAACGGCTCGTGCAGGGCCGCCAGGGCGGTCCCGATACCCGGAGTCGACGGGGTGCTGGGGCTCACGGGCGCAAGGGGAGGACAGGCCGGGGGGTGAGGGGCTCGGCTTCGGTGCTGTAGCGGCGCACGGCGGTGCCCAGGGCGATCGCCAGCTGGTCCCAGCTCTCCCCGTAGCGGTTCACCTTGCGATCGGTCCAGTCGGTGTGGACGACACCTTCTCCGGAGCGATGGGCCATGGCGGCCAGCGAAGAGCGTGCCCGGGACCGGGCCACGGTGATGGCCGCCGGGATCTGCCGGATGGCGCCACCGACGGTGAAGTCTCCGCGCGCCTGGCAGTTGGGTTGGACGTAGACGGCTCCCACCCCGACGGCCAGACCGGTGGGTACGTAGCCGAGGGCGATCAGGCGCTCGAAGTGCTGGCCTGAGGCGTTGGTCATGAACGGGGAGGGCAACGGAGCCGTCGCCGGGTGGGTCACCGCCGTGCCCCGGGCGAAGAAGGTGGCTGTCCCCTGGGAGCCGACGAGGTTCTCGAAGAAGAGGTCGACGCCCACCACCCCGTGCGCCCCGAGCTGGGTCGCTTCGTCGTGGAGCCTCTCGATGGCCAACCGGTACCCGTCGGTCAGCGATGCCGCCAGCACGGAGTCTTCGACGCTGAAGCCGTAGTGCTCCGAGGCCGCTCCGCCGAGGCCGACGCCGGTGCTGTAGCCGTAGGTGTGGGCACACGGGTACGACTCGGAGTAGCCGTTCCCCCGTCCGAGCGACCCGCCCATCATGCCCCCCCACTGGCCGTAGAGCTGGCCGCCGGCGGCGGCCAGCTGCATCACCGCCGTCCCCATGACGAACCCGGCCGGTACGAGCCCCACCCTCCGCACGGCGGCCGCTTCGGCCACGGAGAGGTCGCTCGTCCAGGTCGACCGCTGGCGCGTGTCCGGGTGAAAGACCAGATCGCCGGGACCGGCCGTAGCGGGACCCGTCCCGGTGGCGTCGGGTGTCTGACCGACCATCAGCGGTCCATGGTGATGACCGGCACCGGTGGTGGCACGACATGGTCGTCACTGAGTGACCGCACTCCGGTCCCGATGGCCAGGAACTCGATCGTGTGGCTCCCCCACATGTGGGACTTCTCGATCAGCTGCACGCCGACGATACCGGCGGCCTGCAGCCTGGTCGCCTCCTCCTCCATCCTGGTCATGGCCCGCTCGCGGGCGTCGTACAGGGCTTGGGTGAAGTTGGGCAGCTCCGTGGCCCGGCCGGCCGAGCCCATGGTGCCCAGCAGGGTCCGGTGCGCCACGTGATACACGCACGTTCCCAGAACAAGGCCCAACGGCGCGTAGCCGGCGTGGAGAAGGGTCCAGAAGTCCTGACCCGAAAGATCCGAGGTGAAGGGCTTGCCCTCGGCGTTACGCCACGTCGACCCGTCCTTGGCTTTCACGGCGGTGCCGATGGCGATGAACTCGGCCGTCGACTTGCCCCACTCGTAGTAGTTGACGTCCAGTCGGACGCCCACGATACCGTCGGCCCCGAGCACGTCGGCCTCTTCCTCCATTCGCGTCATGGCCAGCTCCCGAGCCGTGTACATGGCCTGTGTGAGCTTGTCGAGCTCGGTGGATTGGCTCCACTTCCGCGTCTGCAGACCGATCTGATAGATGGAGCTGCCCATGACGAGACCGAGCGGCGTGAACCCGGCTTCCTCGACAAGGAGGAACTCGTTCACGGTCAGGTCCGACGTGAACAGGCGTCGACCGCCGGAGACTTCCGTCTCCTTCAGCCTTCGCAGAGCATCCTCGGGCAATTGCTGCTGGGGAATAACGGTCACGATCCTGCCTCTCTCTGCACTACGACAGCATTCCGTGGAGCGCGCTCCACGTCTGCTGCGACCGCTTTGCCTCTTCGGCGAGCGCGGACACGAGCTCCTCGATCCACTCCGGCATCGATACCTGTTTGGTGGACAGCGCTATCCCCCGGACCCGTCGCACCACCGTGCATGCGATGGCGTCGTGTTCGCGACTGGCAGCCAGCACCACACCCGCTCCGGCGCTGGTGAGGTCCAACTCGAAACCGGTGACAGGGCGAACACGTTTCAGCAGGCCGCCCGATCGTTTGACGGTGACCCGGTCACCGAGGGCATCGGACATTTTCGCCACCAGGACTCGGAAAAAGGTCTCCGTGTCCGATGCGTCGGCCCGGATGGAGGCGGCGACCATGTCGAACCCGGGCAGGGCATCGGACTGGGGCTCGAGGGCCCCTCCCCCTGACTGCTCGACGTCGTCTTCCAAAGAGAGCTCCTTCCGTACACCGGAGGTCTGGGCCTCTGCGATGTCTCTTCGGCGTCTCGAGTGTACTGAGCAGGGCAACGTCCCGATCGGCGCCCTGATAAACAGGCACTATGGCGGGTCCGGGCCTCCGACGGCCGGGGGCACCCGGTCGCCTCAAGCGGGTCCGAACGAAGCGAAAAGGGGACCGATGGATCTTTACGAAGCTCTGTACACCTGTCGGGCGATGCGCAGGGTCCGGCCCGATCCCGTTCCGCTCGAGGTGCAGGCCCGCATGCTCGACGCCGCCATCCGGGCCCCAACGGGGGGTAACGCGCAGACCTGGCACTTTCTCCTCGTCGACGACCCCGCCGNNCCCTGTACCGCGACAGCATGGACCAGCTGTGGAAGACCGTCTACGCCCCCCGGATCACCGCAGCGGCGGCCGACCCCGAACATCCCGACAGCATCCAGTTCGAGAGCGTCCGACGCTCGGCCCAACACCTCGCTGATCACTTTGAGGACGTCCCGCTCTTCCTGTTCGGATTTGCCCAGCACGACCCCTCCGGGGGGTCGATCTACCCCGCCGTGTGGAGCGCGCAACTGGCCGCCAGAGCCGAGGAGGTGGGCAGTGCCCTCACCGTCGTGCTCAGCGTCTTCCACGGTCCCGAGGCCTACGAGATTCTCGGCGTCCCCACCGACCAAGGATGGGTCATGGCCTGCTGCGTATCCTTCGGGTATCCGCAAGGCCGATGGGGTGTCGCCCCCCGTCGCCCGGTGCACGAAGTCTCGTCCCGCAATCGGTGGGGCTCACCGGTCGGATTCGAGATGGGCCAGCCTCTGTGGTCTGGCGACGGCCCCTGACCGGCGGGAATAGAGATGAACGGTCCGTCGTTCGCTTAGATATGACAGTGAAAGCGGAATGGAACGGCGTGGTGTTGGCTGACAGCGACGACACCGTCGTCGTGGAGGGCAACCACTATTTCCCCAGGGACAGCGTCGATTGGTCCCACTTCAGCGAGACCAAGACACACACGATCTGCCCCTGGAAAGGCGAGGCGAGCTACTACGACGTAATCGCCAATGGGGAGACCAACGGAGACGCCGCCTGGTTCTATCCCGA
>PKWD01000420.1 GCA_003131945.1 Acidimicrobiaceae bacterium | reverse complement strand
ACACGCGCAACATGGTGACGGGGAACTCGACGGCCGATCTCACCCTCGTCCTCGTCGACGCCCGCAAGGGGATCGTGGAGCAGACCCGGCGCCATGCCTTCCTGGCCTCTCTGTTGCGGGTCCCGCACCTTGTTCTCTGCGTCAACAAGATGGACCTCGTCGGCTATGAGCAGGGCGTGTTCGAGGAGATCCGCGAGGAGTTCAAGGCCTTCGCCACCCGGCTCGAGGTGGCCGACCTGGCCTTCATCCCCATCTCGGCGAGGTTCGGTGACAACGTCGTGCAGCGGTCGCCCAACATGGGGTGGTACGAGGGCCAGTCGCTGCTGCACCACCTCGAGCAGGTCTACATCGCCTCGGACCGCAACCTCATCGATCCCCGGATCCCGGTGCAGTGGGTGGTGCGGCCGACGGCCTCGACTATCGCCGACTACCGGGGATATGCCGGACGGGTGGCCGGTGGGGTCTTCCGGCCCGGTGATGAGGTGACGGTGCTGCCGTCGGGGCTCACGACCACGATCGCCTCGGTGGACACCTTCGACGGGCCGGTGTCGGAGGCCTTCGCGCCCATGTCGGTCGTGGTGCGGCTGTCCGAGGACTTGGACGTGTCACGGGGCGACATGATCTGCCGCCCCCACAATCATCCGTCGATGGGCCAGGACATCGAGGCCATGGTGTGCTGGATGACGGACAAGCCGATGAAGCCGGGGGACTTCCTCATGGTCAAGCACACGACGCGGTGGGTGCGGGCCGTGGTGAAGGACATCCACTACCGACTCGACGTGAACACTCTGCACCGCGACGAGTCGGCCCATTCGCTCACGCTCAACGAGGTGGGCCGTGTCCGTCAGCGGCTCACCCAACCGCTCTTCTACGACAGCTACCGCCGCAACCGGACGACGGGGTCGTTCATCGTGGCCAGCGAGCAGACGAACGTCACGGTGGGCGCCGGGATGATCCTGGGACCGGACTGACCGATGGGTGCTGACTGGCCGATGGGTGCTGACTGACATGGACAAGCACCCTGACGTGGTGTGGTCGCCGGGCTCGCTCGGCCGGGAGCAACGGTGGCAGGCGCTCGGTATCCGGGGGGCCACCATCTGGCTCACCGGTCTGTCGGGGTCGGGGAAGTCGACGGTGGCCACCGCCTTGGAGGAGCACCTGATCGCCCACCACCGCCCGGCCTACCGGCTCGACGGCGACAACGTCCGGTGCGGTCTGAACAGCGACCTCGGGTTCGACCGGGCCGGGCGCGACGAGAACGTCCGGCGGGTGGCCGAGGTGGCCAAGCTCTTCGCTGAGTCGGGGGTGGTGGCCGTGGTCGCCCTCATCAGCCCCTACGCGGCGGCCCGGACGCTGGCCCGCTCCCTGCACGAATCGGCCGGGATCGCCTTCATCGAGGTCTATGTGGCCACCCCGGTGGCGGTGTGCGCCAGCCGTGATCCGAAGGGTTACTACGCCCGGGCCCGGACCGGGGCCATGGTCTCGCTCACCGGGGTTGACGACCCCTACGAGGTGCCCGCCTCCCCGGAGCTGGTCATCGATGGAAATGCGTCGGTGGACGAATCGGTGGGACTGATCCTCGAGTACCTGGGGGGCCTGGGAGAGGGCATTTCCTCTCCAGCGGTCTGAAGTCCGTGAGCCGGTGAGTCCCCAGGCGCCCCGCCGGCCTCATCAGTATCGGATTAGGTGCCGGGTCGTCAGAATTGGTGATTGTCTCGGAGCGCGACTTCGGCCATACTCCCCGGGAGCGGGTCTATTCGCGCGCACTCGGTCGGGAGGCGGAGGAATGATTAGAGGTCGAAGCAGGAAGATGGCGGTGGCGGCGGGAGCCAGTGTCCTGATCGTTATGGCGTCATTGTCTATCGTCCCCTTGGCAGCCAGTGCCGCAGGGACAACGCCCACGACCACGACGGTGACGGCGAAACCGGCCAGCACCCTCACGGGCCGTCCGCTCACGATCACCGCCAAGGTGGCGGTCACGGGGACGGCCGACACGGTGAAGGCCATGAGGCGCTTCGCCGTGCCGAAGGCGGCCACGGGGAATTCCGGAGTGCCCACGGGAACGGTGACCTTCACGATCACGGGGAGTGATTCGAGCACCCTGAGTTGCAAGAACGGCAACACCGTGCCCATCTCCCACTCCGGAAAGGCCATATGCCACATTCCCGTCGAGGTTCTCCAGGCGGTTGCCTCGCCCTACACGATTCAGGGGGTCTACTCCGGTGACGCCAATTTCGCCGGCAGCACCTCGGCCCCGGCGAGCGAGACGGTGGCGAAGGCGAGGACACACATCAAGGTAACGGTGAAGCCCACGCCTCGGAATGGAACGGCGAACACGTTCACAGCCAAAATCACGTCCGGGAAGGCTGGTTCGCTCCTGAGCGGTGACATCCTGTTCTCCGTGGCCTCGGCGCCCGGTCCTTCGAACAAGGGCAAGCTGAAGTGCACCGGCGGGGACCTGCAACCCATCGCCGTCACCGGGAACGTAGGTACGGCGACGTGCTCGCTGGTGGCCGGTTGGTTCGACGTGCCACCTCGCACCCATATGACTCCGCACCCGAAGGGCACGTACGACGTGTCGGCGTCGTTTGCCGGTAACGGCGACTTCTTGCAGAGCGCAGGGACGAAGCAGG
>PKWD01000416.1 GCA_003131945.1 Acidimicrobiaceae bacterium | reverse complement strand
CCGCCTGCTGCGACTCGGCCATGGTCCCCGGCGGACCGTCGTGATCCTGTGGGCCTGGACGGCGTTGCTGTCGGGATTCGTCCTGTACCCCTTGTTCGCCAGCAAGGCGAACGCCTTCATCCCCTTCGGAGCAGTCGTTCTCGGTCTGCTGCTGTACACCCTGTTCCACCCCGGCCTGCGTAAGAACATCCCTCCCGTCGAAGGGGGGGAGGCCGCCGCTCAGGACCGGGCACCGGATCCCGCAGGCGGGGGCGCAGGGTCGCACGACTGGACCGTCGTGCCTGGTCACGGCCAGAAACTCCCTGGTTTCGCCCCCGGTTTCGACCCTGCCGTCGAGGGGGCCGCCACCCCACTAGAGGTCAACGGCGCGTACGGTGTGCCCGTGCCGGCGCCGGGGGTTGTCCCCGAGTCCGTTGGCGACAGCAATTAACCGCGCCCGGACCGATGCTCGTTTTGCCGCGCACAAGGGTCGGATGGGAGGATTGGTTCTGTGCGGTACCCCTCCCTCGCTTTTGCCTGTCACCTGGCCCCTGCTGTGGATCCGGTTGCCGGGCACGGCGAATGACCCCAGGCAACGCGGGCCATGCGTCAGACAGTCCCGCTAGCTGACGACGCGCGCCGGGCGCCAGGACGTGGTGGACAAGCCCTCGCCCAGTGTGTTCACCCTGGTCGGAATGGGTGTATCAATCGCATTGTGCATTGCCGTGGGTCTGGCTCTGGGTGTGTGGCTGGACGACGTCACGCATCTCTCTCCTTTGTTCTCCCTGCTGGGGCTGCTGGTCGGGATCGTCTTCGCCGTCACGACCGCCTACGTCCAGATCAAGAAGTTCCTTTGACCAGGGGCCCGCGCCCGTCTTCTCGGATCGTGATCGATGCTTGAGGGGTTTGTGGATCTCGACGCCGGTCGGCTGGCGCGGGCGCTGCGTCGTACGCGGGTGTCGGCGCTTGTGCTCGGTGTGATCGGGCTCGTGGTGGCCTCGGTACTCGGCTACCCGTGGGTGGGTCTTGGCATCACCTTGGGTCTGCTGCTGGCCGCCATCAACACCCGCTGGGTCGACACGACGGTGTCCCGTTTGAAGAACGTCGACGCCAAAGCGGCCCGCCGTCCTCTGGCCGCCCGCACCCTGGGACGCCTGGCCGTGACGACCGCAGCCGTGTTCGCTCTTCTGTTCCTGGCCACGCCGATGGGATTCGGTGCCCTCGGTGGCCTCGTGCTCTATCAGGCGGTGTTCTTGTCGAGCATGCTCTCAGCCGTCTTTCGCGGCGGCGTCCCCTCGTGAGCGCCACACCGCCGTTCTGGGCCACGAGCCAGAACATCGACATCGGTGACCACATCTCCCGCAAGATCTTCGGTCTGTCGGTCGAACTCGACATCGTGTGGTCGACTCTCATTGCCGGCGTCATCGTGGTGGGACTGGGCCTGTACGTGGCCCGCCGGGCGACGTCGGGGGTACCGGGCAAAGCGCAGCTGTTCTTCGAGACAGTGGTCGACCAGGTGCAACAGCTGGTCGAATCGACCGTCGGTCCCGCCGGGGTCAAAATCGTTCCCCTCGCCGTCACTCTTTTCCTCTTCATCCTGACGGCCAACTGGCTGGAAGTGATTCCCAGCTCACCGGCAGGGACGAAGGAGCTGTTGCCGTCTCCCACCGGCAACGTCAACCTGACCTACGCCATGGCCGTCATCGTCATCGTCATCGTGCACGTGGCCTCGATCAGGACCCGGGGACTAAAAGGTTATGTGAAGCACTACTTCCAACCCTTTCCGGTCTTCTTTCCGATCAACGTGATCGAAGAGGTCACCAAGCCGATCACCCTGGCGTTGCGACTCTTCGGCAACCTCTTCGCCGGCACCCTCATGCTGTTGCTGATCGCCGCCCTGCTTCCGGTCTTCATCGTGCCCTTCGCTGACGTGGCGTGGAAGCTCTTCGACATGTTCATCGGTTTCATTCAGGCATTCATCTTTGCTTTGCTCACGATCGTCTACTACGGCATGGCCACCACGGTGGACGCCGATCACTGATTTCTCGGCCACGACATAAGGCGGCAGTGAGTCACCAGTTGTCCAGAAGATCCAAGGAGGAGTAATGGCAGCACAAGGAATAGACCTGTCGATCCAACTGGCAGGGGCCATGGTGGGTGGTGGTCTGGCTCTGGCCGGAGGCGCCATCGGTGCGGCGGTCGGTGACGGCCTGGCCGGTAGCCAGACCATCGCCGCCATCGCCCGACAGCCAGAAGCGGAAGCGAAGGCGCGCCTCTACCTGTTCATCACCGTGGGTCTGGTCGAGGCCATGTACTTCATCAACCTCGCCTTCATGGCCTTCTTCGTCTTCGTCCTCTACAAGAAGTAGTCAGGTAGGACCGTGTTTGCCGACAACAGCAACTTTCTCGCTCCCGACGGGACGTTTATTGCCGAGCTGATTGCCTTCCTGATCATCGTCGGCATCATCGCCAAATACGTCCTGCCGCCGCTGAACCGGGCCATGCAGGCCCGTCAGGAAGAAATACGGGCTGCTCTGGAAGCGGCTGAGGCGGCGCGGACCGAGGCCGATGAAACGCGGGCGCAGCGTCAGGAGATTCTCGACGAGGCCCGACAGAGGGCGCGGGAGATCGTGACCCAGGCCAACAAGACGGCGGAAGGGGCGGCCGCCCAGGCCGAGGAGCGTGGTCAGCAGGAGTACGACCGACTGCTGCGCGCCGCCGAGACCGAGATCGCGCTGGCCAAGCAGCGGGCCGTGGACGAAGTGAGCGCCCAGCTCGGAGCGCTGGCCTTGTCGGTGGCCCGGCAGGTCATAGGACGCGAGATCGACGCCGCCAGCCACCGCGACCTCATCGACGAGGCTGTCGCCGCTTTGAGGTCATCATCCGACACGACCGCCGCCCGGTCCCAGAGCTGAGTCGCGGCGAGACGGGGAAGAGACGTCCGTGAAGGCGGTCCTTCGTGGCTATGCCACCGCCATCCTCGAATCGGCACGAGCCGATGGTGAGGCCGCGCTCGTGGCCGACGAGCTCCGCCAGGTCGAGCACCTGGTGGTGAGCACGCCGGCCCTCGCCACCACGTTGACCGATACCGTGGTCCCGGCCGCCGCCCGACGAGCGGTCGTGACCGATCTTCTCGGACCCCGGGTGACCCCTTCCACTCTGCGCCTCGTCGTGCGCGTCGTCGACACCGAGTCGGCGCCCGAGATCACCGTGGGGCTGCATGATGTGGCCGAGTTGGCCCTTGTGATGCAAGGACGTAGCGACGACGAGGCCGCCACCGATGACGAATTGATTCTGGGGAGAACGGCCGCCCGCCACATGATCGCCGGCTACGCCATGGCCGTATTCGAGATGCTCCCTTCGGCCTCGGAACTCGACGACATCGAGGATGAGCTCTTCCGCTTCGCACGCGTGGTTGAGGCGACGACCGCCTTGCGTAGCGCCCTCACCGACCGCAGCCTTCCCCTGGCTTTGCGCCGCGGGGTTGTCTCCGATCTTCTCCACGACCGCGCCCACGGTGCCACCGTGCGCCTCGTCGACGAAGCGCTGCGGGGCCGCACTCGGGACCTCGTGGCCACGCTCGACTGGCTGGTGGTGCAGGCCGCCCAGGCCCGCGGCTGGCGCGTGGCCAGGGTGCGCACGGCACGCGAGATCGATGCCGGTGAGCGTGAGCAGCTGGCAACGGCGCTGGAGCGACTGGCCGGGGCGCCTGTCGAACTGCAGGTCTTCGTGGACGAGAGCTTGCTCGGCGGCGCCACCGTGCAGGTCGGTGACCTGCTCGTCGATGCCACCATCCGCCACCGACTCGAACAACTACAGGAGCACCTCCTCGGAGCCGAGGGGGAGACGCGAGGAGCACACCACTGATGGCAGAGCTGTCCATCAACGCCGACGAGATCACCGCCGCGTTGCAGAGGCACGTGACCGACTACACACCGGAGGTCTCGACAGAGCAGGTCGGACGTATCGTCGAGGTCGGCGACGGCATCGCCCGGGT
>PKWD01000123.1 GCA_003131945.1 Acidimicrobiaceae bacterium | reverse complement strand
AAGGTGACCCCGTGACCGTTCTGCGGTCGGGATCGGCGTCTGACGTCGGACGGGTGCGTTCGATGAACGAGGACCGCGCCCTCGAGACCCTCACCCTGTTCGCCGTGGCTGACGGCATGGGTGGCCACGTAGGCGGCGAGGTGGCCGCTTCCATAGCCATTCAGTTCCTGGAGGCGGGATTCAACCGAACCCCGACCATCGACGGACTGGTGGCCGCCGTCCAGGACGCCAACCGGGCCGTGTGGGAACACGGCGTCGACGACCAGGCCCTGCGCGGTATGGGCACCACCGTCACCGCCGCCGCCCTGGTGGCCACCGATGACGGCGACCGTCTGGTTCTCGTGAATGTCGGCGACTCCCGGACCTACCGATTCAGTGCCAACGCCTTGGTCCAACTGAGCGTGGACCACTCGGTGGCCGAGGAACTCGTGGCGCAGGGCACGCTGTCGGAGGCCGAAGCGGCCGTCCACCCCAAACGTCACATCCTCACCCGTGCCCTCGGGATCACCCCCCAGGTCGAGGTCGACCTTTGGCAGGTGGTGCCGGTGGAGGGCGACCGCTATCTCCTGTGCTCCGACGGACTTTCGAACGAGGTACCCCCCGACGTGATGGCCGGTGTGCTGGCGTCGGTACGCGATCCGCGCACGGCGGCCGAGACCCTCGTGGGTCTGGCCAACGACTCGGGCGGCAACGACAACATCACCGCTGTGGTGGTCGATGTCCTCGTGGGCGAGCCCGACGCCGCCGCCACCGGCGATACGGCCATCGGCGATGCCGCCCGCGCCGATCTCACCGGTTCGGTGGCGGCCGGCGATGTGCGGGATGCGGTGTCCGGTGCCGTCATGCCACCGGCTGCGGTGGTGGCGGCCGAGCCGGTGGCACAAGGCGACGGGGCGAAGCCGGCCGAGCAGACCCGACGCAAACGCAAGGGGCCGCGGCGGATCACGTTCCGGGTGCTGCTATTCCTTGTCCTGCTGGGCGGGCTCGCCTACGCCGCCTGGTACGTGATCGAGGTCTATGTGGGTGACTCCTACTTCGTTGGACTGCAGAGGAATCAACTGGTCATCTATCAGGGCCGTCCCGGGGGCTTCCTCGGCCTCGAGCCCAAGATCGTCGACCACACCGGAGTGACCAAGGCCCAGGTGGGATCGATCGTGCTCCCGGCTCTGCAATCTGGTGTGCAGGAGCCCACGCGCACAGCGGCCAACCAGTATGTGTCTCAATTGGTGAAGGACGAGTGCGGCCTCGAGAATCCGCCCGCCACCTGCACGCCGACCACGTCGACGACCACCACGACGGTTCCCGTGGCGACGACGACAACGGCGGGAGGGCTCTGACGTGGCCCGTCGCATCCGTTGGCTCGGTCTGGGGATGGTTCTCTGCTTCTTCATCCTCTTCCTGCAACTGAACAACGTCGAGGTGGTGAAGGCGCACTCGTACGCCACCAATCCGAAGAATCCGACCGTGATTGCCGAGAGCCAGCAACCGCGGGGGGTCATCCAGAGCGCAGACGGGGTGACCCTGGCCAAATCGGTCTTGGCTCCGAAGAACAGTGAACTCAAGTACCAACGCGTCTATAACCCGACGTACGCTCAGCTCTTCTCCGCGGTGGTGGGGATCGACTCGCCCATCTACGGGAAATACGGCGTCGAAGAGTCCTACAACTCGTACCTGTTGGCCCACAACAAGCCGGTCACCTCGCTCAAGGATCTGCTCACCACCGGCGGTCCCGTCACCGACACCGTCACCCTCACCCTCACCACCAGGCTGCAGTACGCGGCCAAACTGGCGCTCGGTAACCAGGTGGGGGCCGTGGTGGCCCTCGACCCCCAGACCGGTGCCGTGCTGGCCATGTATTCCAACCCGACCTACGATCCCAACCCGCTGGTGTCGGTGAACACGGCCACCGAGACGGCACCCTGGAACGCCGACACCAACCCCGATAGAACCGGTTATGCGACCGGCTTCACGCCTTTCACGGCGCTGACCTACCAGGACGCCACCCGGTTCGGGCCCGGCTCGACCTTCAAGACCNNCATTGCGGGGGCGACATCGCCATCATGCTCCCCGAGTCGTGCGACACCGGCTACGCCATCCTGGGCACGAAAATCGGCGCTGCGGCCATGACGGCCGAGGCTGACGGCTTCGGGTTCAATCAGCAGCCGCCCATCGACCTTCCCCACGTCCCCGCCCTGCAGACCTCCCAATTCCTGCAGCCGAAGTGCTATGACAACGCACAGGTGTTCCTGGCCTATTCGTCCATCGGGCAGAAGTGCACGACGGCCAGCCCCCTGCAGATGGCCATGGTGGCGTCGGCCTTCGCCGACAACGGGACCATCATGACCCCGCATGTGATGGCCGACATCCACGACTCCGACGGCAACCTCGTGACCCGGTACACGCCGACGGTGTGGAAGCAGGCCACCAGCACCAACACGGCGCTGCAGGTGAAAAACCTGATGCGGCAAGTGGTGCTGAACGGAACGGCGACGATCGTCGGATTCCCCGCCCAGGACGATGTGGCGGCCAAGACGGGCACGGCCCAGGCCGGCGTGGGCAACACCAACGTCAACGGCTGGATGATCGCCCTCGCCCCCGCCACCAACCCGGTCGTCGCCCTCGCCGTGGTCATTCCGAACACGCCGCTGACCCAGGTGGGTGCCCAAGTGGCCGGGCCTGTCATGAAGGCCATGATCGCCGCGGTCCTGGGGCCCCAGGGATGATCCCCACACCTCTTGCCCATGTCCTTTTCCGGGCGCGACGTAGGCTCTGACGCACATGGACTCCACCCAGACCCCGCGCGTCCTGTCGGGACGCTATGAGCTGTCGCACCTGGTGGCCCGCGGAGGGATGGCCGAGGTCTACCGGGCCCACGACCGGCTCCTCGACCGGCCCGTGGCCCTCAAGATCCTGTTCCCCGAGCTGTCGGTGGACCGGGCCTTCGTGGAGCGGTTCCGCCGGGAGGCCCAGGCCGCCGCCAACCTGTCGCATCCGAACATCGTCCCCGTCTTCGATTGGGGCGAGGACAGCGGGACCTACTTCATCGTCATGGAGTTCATCGACGGCCGGGCCCTGTCCTCCATCTTGCGGACGGCCGGGCCCATGCACCCCGACCGGGCGGCCGAGATAGGCGCCGACGTGGCCCAGGCCCTCGCCTACGCCCATCGCCACGGCGTGATCCACCGCGACGTGAAGCCCGGCAACGTCCTCATCACCGAGGACGGGATCGTGAAGGTCACCGACTTCGGGATCGCCCGGGCCATCAACACCGAGGAGTCCCTCACCCAGACCGGCGCCGTCATGGGGACGGCCACCTACTTCTCCCCCGAGCAGGCCGAGGGCATGGGCGTCGACGCCCGTTCCGACATCTATTCGCTCGGCGTCGTCCTCTTCGAGATGGTGACCGCCCGCCCTCCTTTCATGGGCGACACGCCCGTGGCCGTTGCCTCCAAGCACGTCCGCGAGAACCCGCCGACGCCGCGCGAGATCAATCCCGCCGTGCCCCCGGATCTCGAAGCGATCATCTTGAAGTGTCTGGCCAAGTCACCCGAGTACCGCTACGCCACCGGCGACGACCTGCGCGTCGATCTGCTCCGTTTCCGCGAGGGCCGCGCCGTCGGTGCCGTGGCCCCGCCGACCATGGGCACGACCCAGGCCGTCGCCTACGGCGCCACTCAGACGCTGCACCAGATCTCCGGTCAGGAGCCAGAGGAAGCCGAGCGCAGCCGCACCGGCCTTTACGCCGTGATCCTGGTCGTCCTTCTCGCCGGGCTGGCCGTCGTCGTTCTCTTTCTCGGCCAGTCCCTCGGCTGGTGGCATATCGGATCGGGCAACACCACCGTCACCGTGACCGACGTGGCCGGCCAGACCGTCACCGCCGCCGAGCAGACCCTGCGCGCACAGGGCCTGAAGACGACCGTGCATTCGGATCCCACGAGCAAGGCGCAGAACACCCAAGTCATCGGGACCGATCCGGTCAAGAACACGAAGGTCCAAAAGGGGTCGACCGTCGAGCTCATCACAGGGGGAGTCGGGAACAAGATAGCGGTGCCGGGCGGTCTCGACGGTCAGTCGGTGCAGTCGGCGATGGCCGCCGTGAGGGCCGTCGGGTTGGTGCCCAAGGTGCAGCCGACGAGCCTGTGCCCGAACGTCAACATCGTCTGTGGCACGAACCCGAAGAGCGGCGGCCGCCTGCTGCCGGGGAAGACCGTCACCCTCTTCACCGCGCCCACCGCCACCACCACCACGACAGTGCCCAAGGCGCAGGTTCCGGGTGTGGCCGGTACATGGAAAGATCTCACCGACANNGTGTGGCCGGCGATTCGACGGGCGACGCCTGCACGGCCATCGTGAACGCCGGCTTCGTGTGCGGGTCGTCCACTCCAACGGCGTCAAACCTGCCCGTGAATTCGGTCGTGAGTACCAGTCCGCCGGCGGGGTCCTTCCAGGCCAAGGGGTCGACCATCAATCTCAACGTGTCGAGCGGGCCGTCGACCGTGGTGGTCCAGAACGTGGTGGGCGAGACGCAGGGCAACGCCACCACGACCCTCACCGGCCAGGGTCTCAACCCCGTCGCCGCCTGCCAGGCGACGAGCGACTCGACTCAGAACGGCATCGTCGTGGCCCAGACCCCGTCCGGAGGCACACCGGCCAATCCGGGTGCCACTGTCACCATCACCGTGGCCAATTCTTCGGGATGCACGACGACGACGACGTAGCCTTCAGCGCTGACTCGCCGTCGCATGGAGGGAGCGACTGCCGGTCAGCGTCGGACGGGCTGGTCAGCTGGGGACGGGCTGGGCGGCGCTGAGGAAGTTGGCCAGAAGCCTCGGGCCGTTCGGTGTGAGTATCGACTCGGGGTGGAACTGNNCAGCGAGTGGTAGCGGGTGGCCTCGAACGGGTTGGGCAGATCGGTGAACACCCCGGTGCCCGTGTGGAAGATGGCCGACGTCTTGCCGTGCATGAGCACCGGTGCCTGCACGATGCGGCCTCCGAAGGCCTGTCCGATGCACTGGAGTCCCAGACAGACCCCGAGCACGGTGATCTCGCCGCCGAGCTCGGTCACCACGGCCAGGCTCACCCCGCTGTTCTCGGGGCGCCCC
>PKWD01000024.1 GCA_003131945.1 Acidimicrobiaceae bacterium | reverse complement strand
ATCGGTGCCGTCGGCGAAGTTGACGCCGAGGTACTCGACGCGTTGCAGCTGAGCAGCCAGTACGCCGTATCCACGCCGGTGAACTGGAAGGACGGCGACGACGTGATCATCTCGCCGTCCATTTCGGACGATGACGCCCGTGTGAGGTTCCCTAAGGGCTTCACCACTCTGAAGCCCTACCTGCGTCTTACACCCCAGCCGAACAAGTAGCGCCTTCGGCGAGCACTCCCGGCCCGAGCCCCCCGAGGGGTCCCTCCCCACTCATATCCAATCGCAATGCTTGGGACCAAACCAGCCGATGGCCCTGCGCCGAGCCCACGGCAGAAGGCCTCCCAAGCCCGGATCCATTCCGGCTCTGGGGTCAGGCCGAGGCTCCCGTCGTTGCTGAAGCTCGCCGCAAGATCAGGCGACAACCCGCTCGGCGGGGGTTCTTGGCCACGAGCCGCTCCACCGTAAGACCTCCGATCCCTTCGGTTAGCCCCTCGGCCAGACCGAGGTGGAGCTGGCAGACCGTGTCAGGGTCGGAACCCGCGACCTCGGCGAACGGGCAACGGCCGAGCACGAAGTCGACCCGGCGGCCTCGTTCCACCCGAGTCGGACGAAAGCCTCGCTGAGCCATCTCCTCTTCGAGCAGATCAGCACTATCGCCCGTGCCTGCGAGGTCGGCCGCCCGACGATGCCCGTCTTGGCGGCCCGCCTGGCGGGGGTCTTGCTTGCGGCGAATTGCATCGCTCAAGAGGCTCGCCAACCATGCATAGGCACCGGGCGTACCCCAACGGCCGGCCGCCTCGGGGTGGAGGTGGTACAGCAGACGCGGGCGGCCCGGACGGTCACGATCCTCGACCTCCTCAACCACCAGCTCCGCGTCTTTCAGCACCGCCAGATGCTGGCGAATCGCGTTGTGGTTGAGGCGCACGTAATCCGTGAGCTCGCCCACACCCACCGGTCCCGACGCATCGACGATGTAGCAGAACAGGCGGTAACGCGTCGGGTCGCCAAGGGCACGAGCCTCTCGCTGTATATCCGTCTCCATCGGCGCCTCCCTCCGGTGATCTTCTATCGTATACTGGAATAATCCGAGAGGGTCGACCAAGAAGTGGAACACCGCTCGGTCGTGCCACAGCCCGTAACGTCGATACGTGCCTGAGGGCGCGCCAGCGTCTGCGTGCCTGGTCGTCAACCCGCTTCAGGATCGAGCCCTCCAAGAGAACCGCTCGAACCTCCTCTGGTCCCCCGGTGCTTGGCCGCAAACGGCACGACCACCTGGTAAAAGCGCCGCACCGCTGCCTCATCGCGGTGCCTGATGGGTCGACCTAAGGCCGTCACCTTCCAGAGTCACCGCAGTCGAAAGCCCGGTCGTCCTGTGGATCGCATGTGGGGGCCACCCGGACAGGAGCGATTTCGGACGCAAGCTCTGGTGGCTCGTCTGGTATGCGGCCCAGTCCGTACGGGCCCGAAGCCGGGCACCCTGATGTTATGGCGTCAGAGTGGCGCCCGAGTCGCTGGGCGCCCTGGTCCGGCAGGAAGGTGAGACTTTCTACGACTCACAGAGAGTGTGACAGAGCTTGGCGGGCGCCCGGTACAGGTGAGCGAGCGGTGAACCGGAATCCAAATTCGTTCGCTTCGATACATGGATCGACGAAGCCAGCCCGACGAAGACGGTCGGCAAACGTGGCCGGGTCGACCGGGACGCACACGTCGCCCTCGTGCAAGTCCCGAAACTCGGGGCTGTCGATGCCATCGACCCCGACGAGAACCCCTCCGGGTCGCAGGACGCGAGCAAGCTCGGCGAGAAGCTGATCCTGTAAATGGGGCGACGGGACGTGGTGCAACATGGTGAACGACCCTGCGGCACTGAACCGATCATCCTCAAAGGGCATGTCGGTGGCATCCGCATGCACGACCTCGATGTTGGTGCCCACGACACGAGCGGCGAGGTCTGCGGCCAGTGCGGCGTCGGTCTCCACCGCCGTCAGCCGGCCGGCGTGCCGGCGCAGCACGTCGGTTGTCAACCCAGGGCCCGGGCCAACTTCGACGACGTCGTCGCCAAGGTCTATGTCCTTCAGTGCCCAGGGCAGGATGAATTCCTCGACCGCCTGGGCCCACTCAGCGCTCGAGCAGCGCTGCAGGTGTACCTCGTTCACTGCTCCTCCGCATTGTCACCGGGGATCGCTTGTCACCAGGCATCGTAGAGGGAGATGACTTCGGCGCGAAGCGGTAGCGTTACGGAGAGATCCAACCCACGGGAGCTCGGCGTCACCGGGCTGAGAGGGCACCAAGGCGGGTGCCGACCGCAAGACCTGATCCGGGTAATGCCGGCGGAGGGAGAGCCATGGGACCGCACGGCGACTACGCCACGTTCAAGGTAGAGCAACGCGGAGTCGACTATGTGCCCCGGGCGCTTCGACCGCTTACACCGCGCCGGCTCGCGGGACTGTGGGCCGGCGCGAGCTTCAACCTCGAGTACGTCGTCTACGGCGCGCTCGTCGTCAGCCTCGGGCTCGGGTTCCTCCAGGCCGTCTTCGTGATCGTCCTCGGCAACCTCGCCTGGGTGATCACCGGCCTNNGCGGCAGGCACCACCGCCTTCGGAGTGGGGCGTGCTGTCTTCGGTCCACGACCGAACCGCGTCCTCGCCGGGCTCAATTGGCTGACCCAGGTCGGCTTCGAGACGTTGGGCCTATCTCTTGTCGTGCTCGGGGGCTTGGCCCTCGTTCGTGAGGCGGGTGGTCACCCCGGACGACCGGCCGAGTGGGCGCTCGTCGTCGTCGCCGCGGCTGTACAACTGGTCCTGCCGTTGTTCGGCCATGCGACGCTCACCTCGGCACTCAGGAAGCTCGGATGGCTCTTCGCCGCCAGCTTCGTCCTGCTCGCCGTGCTGGCGGCCCCGAAGATCCACCTGCACGGCGGGTTCCACGGCGCCAGCTGGGAGGTGATGACCGTGGCCGCCGTCGTCGTCCTGTCGGGTGGGGCCATGAGCTGGACGTCTGACGCCAACGACTATTCGCGCTACCTCCCAGCCCACACGAGGATCGGCCCCGTGGTGGCCGCTGTCGCTCTCGGTGCGGGGTTGCCGGTCCTCCTCGCCGAGGTGCTCGGTGCCGCCGTGGCCGCCGGGGTCCCGCACCTGGGCAGCGTGTCCGTGGTCGCCGGCCTTCCGGCCGTCTTCCCTTCGTGGTTCACCATTCCGTACCTCGTGGTGGTGATCTGTCAGCTGTTCGCCATCAACGGCCTCGACCTCTACTCCTCGGGGGTCTCGCTGCAGGCGGCCGGAGTGCGGTTGCGCCGGGCGCAGTGTGTTGCCGTTGACACCATCATCTGTGCGGGACTGACGGCCTGGGCCATCCTCTCCAATTCGTTCACCATGCTGCTCGGGGACTTTGTGCAGTTCATCATGGTGTGGCTGGCCCCGTGGGTCGGCGTCTACCTCGTGGATGCCGCCTTGCGCCGGCGTCGCTACGACCTTCGCTCCCTCTTCGCCTCCGACGGCGGCCTCTACCGTCGACGACACGGTGTGAGCTGGCCGGCACTGATTGCTCAGCTGGCCGGCATGCTTGGCGCCCTCTCCTGGATCAACACGGGCCCTTTCACCGGCCCACTTTCGCGCATCACCCATGGCGCTGATCTCTCAATCTACGTGGGGTGCGGTATCGCCGGTGGGCTGTACTGGGTGCTCGCCCGAACGATGGTGCGACGCGAAGCCGACGACAGCTGCGCCGATGAGGCACCCGACCTCGTCGGGTTCAGCCATGAGGCTTCCTCCTGAGTTCGTTCTCTTCTAATGCTCTTCCCCGGGATCCGTCGTGAGATAGGCGGCTCGCTGTCCTCTTGCCGCTTCCCCATCGACATTCAGCGTCCGCCACCGTTTCGCTTCCTTGGCACCATCGCCCCTGAAGGCTCGAGATCGCGGGTGACGGTGAGAAGGGTAAGTTGACCCTCCACGGCGATTTGGCACACACGGCCGACTATGGGAGCCGCCGGATCGCCCGCTAGTTCCCGCCGGTATTGCCGGGCGAACGTGGCGAATCGCCTCGGATCATGCCCGTAACACTTGGGAAGGTCCGAGCTGAAGGCCAAGTCCTTCGCCCACTCCTCCATGTCGACGGATTCTTCTTGACGCCTCGTGGCCAAAAGCCGATCCACCGGTACCCGGTAGTCGCCCTTGCGACCCGGATCGTCGTACACCTGAACGATCTCGATCCGGGGCTTCTTGACCTCGCCGTGTTCTCCGAATTACCCCCCGGGATGAAACCCTCAACGGTCCCCCGCCAGTGTGGCGAGATCAATATCGGGGTCTTCGAGTTGGCCCACGTCCACTACACGCTTCGACGCCACGAGTGAGGCGATCTGGTCGGCAACGTCCCACACATTCACGTTCATCCCCGCCACGACGCGGCCTTGAGCAAGCCAGAAAGCGATGAACTCGCGCCTTTCCTGATCTCCCCGAAAGACGAGGGTGTCCCAATCGACGGCGTATCCGCTGTACTCCATGCCGAGGTCGTACTGGTCGGAGAAGAAATAGGGGATGTTGGTGTAGGCCACCTTCTGACCCACCATGTTCTTTGCCGCCACCGGACCCTGGTTGAGCGCGGCCGACCAGTGCTCGAGACGGATGCGGGCGTCGAGCACCAGGTGATAGGCATTGGCGACGTCACCCGCGGCCCAGATGCCGGGCACGCTCGTCGCCAGGTACTCGTCCACGATGACGCCGTTGTTGAGTTCAAGACCGGCACCGTCGGCCAACTCTGTTCGCGGAATCACGCCCACGCCCACCACGAAGAGGTCTCCGTGGACAGCCGTGCCATCGGCGAGCACCACCTCCTCGGCCGAGTCCGTGCCCCGAAACGCCTCCACGCCCACCCCCAGATGGAGCTCGACGCCGTGGTCGGTGTGCAAATCCTTGAAGATCGTCCCCACCTCGGTGCCGAGGACACGCTCGAGCGGAACGTGGGCCGCCTCGACCATGGCTACGTCCTTACCCAGTTGGCGGGCCGAGCTGGCCACCTCGGAACCGATCCAGCCGCCACCAACCACGACGACCCGCTCCGCGGTCTCGAGGGCTCCGCGCAATGCGTCGCAGCTCTCGAGACTCCGCAGATAGTGAATGCCGGCGAGCTCCGACCCGGGAATCGACAACGACCGGGGGGCCGCACCGGTCGACAACAGAACTTGGTCGTAGGGGAGCGAGCCCCCGGGGTCGAGGGTCACGACCTTGCTTGTGGGATCGATCGCCGTGACGGTAGTCGACGTGAGTAGCTCGATCGACTGGTCCTCGTAGAAGCCTTCGGCGTGTACCGCGGCGTCGTCAAAGCCCACTTCGCCTCGAAGGTATCCCTTCGACAGCGGCGGGCGCTCGTAAGGTCGAACGGGCTCATCGCCCACGAGAACGATTCGCCCCTCGAATCCTTCGCCCCGGAGCGTTTCGACGGCCTTGGCACCGGCCAGGCTGGCCCCCACAATCACGAAGGTCTGGTCATTCGCCATGGTGTCCCCCTTGTATCAGCGGTGATCGGGCCGACCGGCGCGCCTAGGGGCTCCGAGCTTACGGCCTTCACCGAGAGTCGGTGACCGTCGTTCTAGCTTGGCTCAAATCGGCAGCGGCATTCGACTACAGGTTGCCCGAAGTGTTTGCCGGCTTCTCCCGCGGGGCGACTGCGATTCCGGTCGAGTACCCCACGCCCTGTCGACCTCAAGCGTGGGCGGCCGGAGCTCCACTGCTCGGACTCCGCACCCTCCTTTGTCTGAGACGGTGTCGCTGGAGGGCGGAGGTCGCCTCGGCGTTCGGGGAATCCACTATCACGGACGGCGAATCGACGTCGTATGAGACGCTCAGATTGATCATGCCGATACGCTGGCCAGGTGGACCGAATGATCACCGCCTTCCGCTGCGACGAGGTGGGCGACTGGGTTGCGGAGCTCTCGTGCGGCCATGGCCAGCACGTCCGTCACCGTCCGCCCTTCCAGCTCCGAGCGTGGGTGCTGCAGATCGAGGGTCGCCGGTCGCACGTGGGCACGATGCTGGACTGTCCGCTTTGCGACCGAGCCGAGCTCCCGGACGGCCTTCGGCTGATTCGGTCGACCCCGGAATGGACCGAACTGACGATGCCGGCGGGACTTCGCCAGGCGCACCGCGTCTCACAAGGTACGTGGGGCCGGATCGTGGTTAACCGTGGGCAGTTGCGCTTCCTCGCGCGCACCGAACCGGAGCTCGAGGTGGTGGTGGTTGCCGGCTCGACCCAGGCCATACCTCCAGAGGTCGTACACCAGGTGCAACCACTCGGGTCGGTGTCCTTTTCGATCGACTTCTTGTCAGTCGGCGAACCAAAACCGATCAGGGGGAGTGCCAACGGTGGGCAAGGCGGAGAGCACGCAGGTTGGCACGTGGGAGACGAAGGCGGTGATCCCGTCTGTTGGGCGCACCTAGTTTGCTCGGAATGCGGAATCGTCCTCGATGGTGGATCGCATCGCAGCGGCTGCAGTTTGGGTTCGAAACCTTGACCTGTGTGGTCGAGGAAAAGGGTCGTATGAATTTCCGCAAAGGGCTGCGGTAGCCTAGGAGCCTCGTATGGTCGAGCACCTCAACTACGAAAACATGAAGAAGACCGTTGCTGAATGGCTAGAGGGCGACGGCATGTCGGAGGACGATACCGAGGCGTCGGCTCTTCTCGAAGCCCTTGGCATACCGAATCTCCTCGAAGCTCTCGACGTGTCAGAACGGATCGTTTGCGCTGCCGATGGGTTCCATCCCGTCGCCCGATTCTTCGCCGATGGCAGTGCAGAACAGCAATACATCCTCGAGGTGCTACGCAGGGCTCCCCATTGGGGAGAGGCGGTCACGCGATAGCAGCGGTGCGGTGGGTCTCGCTGAACTGGTCGAATGTTTCAGGCCGCCGCTGGAGGTCGAAGAGGCGACAGATGCTCGGCCTTCCGAGGAATGACCGCGTGGGCCCGCGTGGGCCACCCATATGGAGTCGCTCACTCTTGGTGAATGCGGCGTTTGAGCGGCCTCCTACTCTTAAATAACCCAGATCGCCTGGACTTTTGCGCCCCCGGCAGTGCCTAGAACCAGGACATAGG
>PKWD01000453.1 GCA_003131945.1 Acidimicrobiaceae bacterium | reverse complement strand
GTGACGGTGATCTCCGCCCTGCTCGTAACAGAGCGGTCCATCACCCCTCTGGAGCGGGGCGCGCCGTTTCTCTGGTCCGAAATCTGGCCGACACGACAACGTGGTCCCGCTACCGGAAAGTCAGGCCAGAATCCGGATATGTCCGACGGTAGCGAGTTCCAACCGCTCAGCGGTGGATTTGCACCAGAGAACACCTTTTCATCCTGATTGATATTCGCGAGAACTGATGTTTGGAGACCGATCGACGCCCCGTGACAGCAGCCCCTGAAGTCACCGGTAGGCGATGGTTGCGCACCGGGCGTGCTGTCAAAGCTCGGCCCACGACCAACCGCCGCCCAGCTCGGGCGCACCGCTCCGACACCGAGCGGCGAGATCCGAAAACGGCGGGATATGCCGGTGATCGCGTCCAGGAACTCGGGATATGCCGGCCATTGCCCCCAATACTGCGGGATATGCCGCCCATCGAGGGCTGCTGGTCACAGGCCAGCCGGAGCTGGCCGATGGAGGGAACCAACGAAACGACCAGGGAGGTGGTCCCTTCATGTCCAACACCGCCATCACCATGCCCACCCCGCCAATGTTCGACGAGGCCCGCCTGGTCGTGGCCGGCTTCTTGGCCCGCTACTCGGGGCCGACCCGCAAGAGCTACGTGAGCGACCTACGCCAGTTCTTTGCCTGGTGCGCCTCGGTCGATCTCGAGGTCTTCGCCACCAAGCGGGGCCACATCGAACTGTGGGCCCGCTCCATGGAGGAAAAGGGGTCTGGCCCGGGCCACCATCGGGCGGAGGCTGTCGACGGTGGCCGGCTTCTACCGGATCTGCGTGCTCGACGGCCTGATCGAGCACTCGCCGGCCGAGTACGTCCGACGACCCAAGATCGACACCGAGGCGGCCACCTTGGGCCTCGACCGCATGGAGCTCAGTGCCTTCATCGCCCAAGGGGCAGCCGGAGGGCCGATGGACCACGCCCCAGCCTGTCTCCTCGGGCTGCTTGGCCTGCGGGTGTCTGAGGCATGCTCAATCAATATCGAAGCTCTGTCCCTCGAGCGCGGTCATCGCACCATGACCGTTCTCGGGAAGGGCTCCAAGCTGGCCGTGATCCCCCTGCCGCCACGCGTGGCACGGGCGGTGGATCTGGCCGCCGGCGAGAGGGTCTCGGGTCCGCTGCTCCTCACCCAGGCGGGCAGTCGCCTGAATCGCCACGCGGCCACCCGGAACCGATTGGCGAAGGGCGTCGGGATCACCAAGCACATCTCCCCGCACTCGCTTCGCCACAGCTTCATCACCCCTCGATGCCGGGGTGCCACTTCGAGACGTCCAGATCGCGGCACGTCATTCGGATCCCAGGACGACCACCCGCTATGACCGGGCCCGCAACAACCTGGACCGCCGCGCCAGCTACATCGTCACCGCCTTCGTGGCAGGAGGCAGCTGAGGACCGTTACGGGCTCGTCGTGCCCGGTCCCCGTGCCGTCAGCGGCGTTGGGATCGGGCACTGAACCACTGGCCCCGCGGTTGTGACCCGAGTTACCGTCGAGGGAACCCGCCTGTCCGCGAATACCGGATGCCTTCTCGCCTCGTGGCCGGTTCCAGACCCCACGCGCAAGCGGCACATCCAGGGCGCGACACATAGATATACCTTACGACCGCAAATTGCGCAGTTATCGCGTGCCTCGGCTCGCCCTGATCGCACCCGGAGCCGTCGATCTGTAGCGGTCTGAGCAGCACGGTGAGCCGGTCACGTACAAGCAGATCGGATGATGTGGCACGGGCGGTGTCCATGCCCTCTACGACAACAGGACCCAACCACCTCTTTACCTGTTCCCGATCCGCCCCATCATGTCCTCTTTTCAGCTGCTGCAGAGACTACGGAGTCGGACAACCCTCGCGCTTGGGGCACAAAGGATCAAGCCCGCAGTGACTCAACTGTCCGAGCCCCCGCCGCCACCGGTCCGACAACGGGCGGCGTCGGGGACGTCAGCTGAAGTTGGCCGTCAGCACGGCGTTGGGGTTGCTCGTGAGGCCGAGCTGCACCGAGAACGGAAAATCGCCGTAGTTGGCACCGCACACCACTGTCGCCTGCATGGGCGGGAGGGTGACCAGACCCTGGCCCTCGAAGGTGACGGTCTGCCAGTTGGTCGTCTGGTTGACGAGACGGAAGGAGTAGTTGCCGGCGTAGCACGGGCTACCGTAGGCGATCTGCGGAGCGTTCACCGTGCTGGGTGAGAACTTGGGTGTCGTCCCCGTGATCTGCACGGTGGGCCGCGCCACCACCACGCCGGCGAAGGTGGCCCGGAGGCTGGCGCCGGGATCATCGAGCAGGCCGAAGTAGGCAGTGAACGAGGCCCCGTCGGGGCTGGTCCCACACACCACTGTGGCCGCGTAGGGGGGGAGCTCGATGAGGAACTGGCCGTCGACCGTGACGTCCTCGTAATGGCGTGTGCCGTTGGTGAGGAAGAAGGAGTAGTTGCCGGAGTAGCACGGGCTGCCGTAGGCGATCTGCGGCGCCGTGACGGACCTCGGCCGGTAGTCGGCCGGACGCCCCGTGATGGTAACGGTCGGGTGTGAGGTGCTATGACCGGCGGCGGCCGGCGGTNNGGTGCCGGCGTCAGCGGCCGTGCCAACGGTGTGACGGGCGTCGGTCGTGCTGCCGTCACGCGGCCCATGGGGCTCGCCGTCGCAGTGCCGACCGACACTCCGAGCAATACCACCACGGAAACTACGGTGGTGCACCACATCTTCCACGGCATGGAATTCACGGCTCTCCCCTCCTCGGTCCCGGCGGCACCCGGAGGCACCTACCCTCGCTATGAGACGAGGCGACACGTTAACAACATCATCGATAACAACTATGGACCTTTCGTTCTCGCAGCACTAGCTCAGATCCAAAGGTTTCGCCGTTTTCCACGGCAGGTCGGAGCGAATGTCACGGTGAGACCCATCAGACTCTCTGTTCGCGACAAGAACGCGTGAGCGATAGATATTCGCGTCCAGCGCCACGGGAAGTTCGTCGGCCAGTGTGAACTCGACCGGCTCCTTACGCACTCCACTCTCGGTCGCCGACGTACTCCAAAGCACGCGACTTTTCAGGACACCGGGATCACGCGCAGTGAGGTATCCACTCAGCGTGGTCTCGCATGGGGAATGTCTCGAATCGCCCCTTTCTCAATGTCCCTCGTGCCTAGACTGCGGCACGTGGCGCGAGTGTTGGCTGTGGCGAATCAAAAGGGTGGTGTAGGCAAGACGACGACGGTTCACTCCTTGGGATTCGCCTGGGCCGAACGTGGCCATCGCGTGCTGCTCATCGANNACCCCACCTCTCTCCACGGCTCGCTCCATGACGTCTTCGCGCGCACAATGAAGGCGGCCGCCGCTCGTTACGCCGTCGATGGCATCGACGGACTCGACATCTTGCCCGCCACCATCGACCTGGCCAGCACCGAGGTGTACCTGCTCACTCGGACCGATCGCGAACACGTCCTACGCCGGGCGTTGGAGAGCTTGCACGACAAGTACGACATGATGATCATCGACTGCCCGCCGTCGCTCGGTGTCTTGGCCATCAACGGTCTGTGCGCGGCGGATGAGGTCGTCATTCCTCTGCAATGCGAGACTCTCTGCAGCCGGGGCGTAGGGCAATTGCTCGAGATGGTCGACGACGTGCGCATGTTCGCCAATGCCGACCTCAGAGTCCGTGGGATCATCAACACCCTGTACGACGAGCGGACGATTCACGGTCGGTTCGTGCTGGACGACGTGAAGGAACGCTACGGGCTGGAGGTGCTCGAGCCTCCAGTGCGGAGATGTGTCCGCTTCGCCGAAGCCCCAGAACTCGGGCGCTGCATTTTGCAACATGCGCCATTGTCGGCCGGTGCCGAGGCCTACCGCGCCCT
>PKWD01000153.1:10843-11062 GCA_003131945.1 Acidimicrobiaceae bacterium | reverse complement strand
ACGCTGCTGTCGGCGGCCTGGATGGCCTGGTTGCGCCATCACGGTGCCAGCGTGAACCGGGTGTACCTGGGCACCGACACCCGGGCCTTCGATCTCCTGGCCGGTGCCACGGTGGCCTTTCTGGTGGCGGCCCGACCGGATCCGGGACTCCGGGCCCGACGGGCGCTGCACGGCCTGGGCGTGCTGGGGGCGGCGGCCTTCGTGGTGTGCCTGTGGCGC
>PKWD01000153.1:252-10823 GCA_003131945.1 Acidimicrobiaceae bacterium | reverse complement strand
GATCTCCTACGGCCTCTACCTGTGGCACTTCCCGATCATCGTCGAGCTCACGCCGCAGCGGACGGGGCTGAACGGGCTGGCCCTTGATGCCGAACGGGTGGCGTGCACGTTCGCGGCGGCGACGCTCAGCTTCTACCTGATCGAACAGCCGGTGAAGAAGATCCGCCTGAGGTCGTGGCCCCGGCCGGCCCGCTGGGCGCTGGCCCCGGCGGCCATGGCGGCCACCGCCGTGTTGGCCGTGGTCGCCACCATGCCCTCGGTGGCCGACGCCGCCACGGCCGGAACCAAGGGGGCCACGGTGACGGCGGGTGCGGTCCCCGGGGCCGGGGGCCTGTCCGGGCAGAAACCGATCGTGCTGTCTCCGCCGCCGTCGGCCACCCACCCGCTGGACGTCACCCTGCTCGGCGACTCAGTGATGTACGTCGAAGCACCCGCCGTCCAGGCCGGCCTCGAGGCCACCGGCGTCGTCGACGTCGCCTCTCGGGCCATCGTCGGATGGGGTCTGTCGACCGACCACAACTGGCGTCAGGACGTGGCCGCCAACATCGCTGACTCGAAGGCCCGCCTGGTGGTGGCCATGTGGAGTTGGGACAACAGCTGGGCGCTGGACCACCCCACCCAGTACCGCGGTGTCCTCGAGCAGTTCGCCCGTGTCGTGCTCGCCCCCGGTGACGGCGTGCAGGGCCTCGTTTTCCAGCAATTTCCGACGACCGGTCCGGTGAACGGCGACACCGACAGCGCCCAGACCGCGGCAGACACGGCGACGCGTCTTGCCGGGGTACGGGCCTGGAACCGGATCGCCGCCTCCATGACGAAGGTGTTCCCCGGCCGGGTCATGTACTTCCCCGTCGGGTCCTCGGTGGAGCTCGACGGTCACTTCAGCACCTGGCTGCCACCGGCCGCCTCTCCGAAGGCGCCCGCCTCGAGCTGGCTCCGGGTCCGCATGGTCGACAACGTGCATCTCTGTCCGGCCGGTGCCGCTCGGTACACCGACGCCCTCCTGGCCGACCTGACATCTCTGTACCACCTCCCCGCCCCCGGGGCCGGGTGGGCGACGGGGTCGTGGGTCGACGACCCCCGGTTCTCCCATTCGAACGGGTTGTCCTCCACGCCGTGCCCGGCCGACCACCCGTCGCCCTAGGGTCGCCGTCTACCGTCTGGACATGTCCTCGCTAGTGACCCGGGGTGACCGGGCCGTCCCGCCCCCCGCCCCCGTGGAGGCGTCGGGGTCCCACGGGAGCGATTCGACCGACGGGGCCGGCACCGGGTCCCGGCGACGGCGAGTATGGCCCGGCGCCCAGGACGGGCGGGCGGGGCGGGCGGGCCGGGGGATCGACAAGGCGACGCTGGCTCTCCACGGTGGGGTGATCGCCGGATTCCTGGCCATCGCCGTGGTCATGTGGTGGCACGTGTGGGTGACCGGTCACCCGACCACGACGGTCACGTGCCAGTGCGGTGACATCAGCGAGGAGCTCGGCTACCTGGCCTGGACGCCGTACGCGCTGGCCCACCTGCACAACCTGTTTCTGTCCCACGCCATCTATGCGGGACAGGGCGGGGCCAACATGCTGGCCAACACGTCGAACCTGCTCCTGGGGACCCTGCTGGCCCCGGTGACGTGGCTCTTCGGCCCGGTGGCCGCTTTCAACGTGGCCGTGACCCTGGCTCCGGTGGCCTCGGGCTGGTGCTTCTTCCTGGCTGCCCGGAGGCTGACCACCTTCATCCCCGGTCAGATCGTGGCCGCCGCCCTGTACGGGTTCTCGCCCACCATTGTCTCCAGCGAACCGGTGGGGCACTTCTTCCTGGCCTGGATGGTGTTCCCGCCGTTGGCCTTCATCTGCCTGCACGACCTGCTGGTGACGAGGCGGCACCGACCGGCGACCACGGGGGTGGCGCTGGGTCTGGTGGTGGTACTCCAGTTCTTCTGCGGGACCGAGCTTCTGGCCATCTCCGGAGTGGTCGGGGCCATCGGTCTGGCCGTGGCTCTGGCCCTGGCCCCCCGCCAGGCGTGGGCCCTGCGCCGCCGCATCGCCAGCGGATTGGGGGCCGCCGCCGTCACCGCCGGCGTCCTGCTGGCCTACCCGCTGTGGTTCGTGATCGACGGGCCCCAGCGGGTCATCGGCCTGGCCTGGCCGGGGACCGGGAAGTTCGGGAGTTACGCGGGGGCCATCGTGTCGGCCGGTCCCGGCGTGACCCAGGTGTCGCCTTTGCTTCGGCTGTCGGGGTACTACGGCCCGGCCGGTCCTGTCGTGGTCTTTCTGGGTTGGGGGGTGGTGGTCTTCATCGCCGTGTCGGTCGTCGTGTGGTACCGGAGTCGGCTGGCCTGGGTCGTCCTGGCCGCCGGGCTGGCGTCGTGGACCATCTCCCGGGGGCCGGGGTCGATGCAGCACGGCCACTACGTCGGGTTATGGCTCCCGGACCGACTCCTCGGCCACCTGCCGTTGCTGGACGAGATCATCCCGGTTCGCTTCAGCTCCCTCACCGGACTGGCGGCCGCCCTGCTCCTGGTCATCTCGGCCGACCGGTGGTGGCGGGTGGGCCGGGCCTGGATGGCCCGACGCAAGGCCCCCGACCACAGCCGATCGCTGACGCGGCTGCAGGTGGTCTGGGCCGGGGTACTGGCCGTGGCCGTGGCGGCGACACTCGTGCCGGTGGCCGCCAGCTACCGGTTCCCGTTCGTCATCTATGGGGGCCCGGTGCCCCGATGGTTCGTCACCGCGGGCGAGCGGCTACCACCGGGGACGGTGGTGCTCACGGTGCCCTACCCGTCGTCCGGCCTGCCCCAGGCCATGGGCTGGCAGGCCGTCGCCGGGCTCCATTTTCGNNCCCGGGACAGCAGGGCGGGCAGGCCGGTGCCGGGCACGCGGTGCCCGGGCGCGACGGTCGGCACAGCGCGGCGGCGTCGCCTCTGGGTGGGGCCGACGCCATCTTCGACCGCCTGTCGTTCGGTCTGGATGGAGCGGTGCCGTCGGGGGCGTCGGCCCAGCTGGCCGAGGTGAGGCGGACGTTGGCACGGTGGGGGGTGGGGGTGGTGGTGGTGACCACGGTCGGGCGTGACCCGGCTTTCGCCACGGCCTACTTCACGGCCGTCTTCGGCCGCGCCCCGCGCTGGCAGGACGGGTCCTGGGCCTGGTACGGCCTTGGCCCCAGGTCTTCGCTGAGGCTGGCGCCCGGCACCCTCGACTACTGTGCCAGCCGGGCCGGACGGGGAGGACCCCAGACCGTGCCCACCTGTGTACTGAAGGCCGCCCGGGCCGTGAATTGACCACCGGCCGTGACCGATCGCCGGCCCCCGGCCCTGACTGATCGCTGGGCTTCTGGGCCGTCATCGTCCGGCCCTCGGGCTACGGTTGAGGACATCAGGCCAGTGCTTTTTCACTCGGTGCGACAGTGAAGACACGCCCGGTCCCAACGGGCCGAGGCGAGCTCGCCGACTACGTCCTCATCACCGGCCTGTCCGGCGCCGGGCGTTCCACGGCGGCGGCCGCCCTCGAAGATGCCGGCTGGTACGTGATCGACAACATGCCCTCCTCCCTGCTCACCGAGGTGGCCGACGTCGTCGGGCGTCCGGGGTCGGGACAGGACCGGATCGCCCTCGTCATCGGTCGCGGAGGGGGCCAGATCGAAGAGGCTCTGCCCGCCATCGACAAGCTGCGGTCCCGGGGCCACCGGGTCCGGGTCGTCTATCTCGACGCCCCCCAGGACATCCTCGTCCGGCGGTTCGAAGGGACCCGACGGCGCCATCCCATCGCCGGAGCGAACGTCGAAGAGGCCATCATCGACGAGCGCCGGCTGCTGGAGCCGATCCGTGACCAGGCCGACGTGGTGGTCGACACCGGTCAGCTGAACGTCAACCAGTTGCGCGTCAGGGTCCTCGAGCTGTTCGCCGACGAGTCCGATACCGCCATGTGCACCTCGGTGGTCTCCTTCGGGTACAAGCACGGGGTACCCCTCGACGCTGACCTCGTCTTCGACTGTCGCTTCCTCCCCAATCCGCATTGGATCGAGTCCCTCAACCCGCTGTCCGGACTGGACGAGCCCGTGCGCGACTTCGTTCTTTCCCAGGAGGCGACCGGTCCCTTCCTCGACCGCGTCGTCGACCTCGTGGCCATGCTGCTCCCCGCCTATATGGCCGAGGGGAAGTCCTATCTGACCATCGCCATGGGCTGTACCGGGGGCCGTCACCGGTCCGTCGTCCTGGCCGACGAGCTGGCCCGGAGGCTCCACGACCGGGGAACGGCACCGTCGGTCTTCCACCGCGACGTCGATCGATGACTCACCTCGGAGGCCCCCGGGTGGTGGCCGTCGGCGGCGGGCACGGGTTGGCCGCCAGCCTGCGGGCGGCCCGGCTCTACGCCGGCGAGGTGACCGGCATCGTGTCGGTGGCCGACGACGGGGGCTCCTCGGGGCGGCTCCGACGCCAGTTGGGCATCATGCCCCCCGGGGACCTGCGCAAATGCCTGGTGGCCTTGGCCGACGACGATGCCCTGCTGGCACAGGTCTTCGAACAGCGCTTCGACACCGACTCCGACGAGCTCACCGGACATGCCCTGGGCAACCTGATTATCGCCGGGCTCATGGCCTGTGCCGGAGATGTCCAGGGCGGCCTCGACGAGGCGGCCCGCCTGCTCGGGGCCGGCGGGAGGGTCATTCCTGCCGCCACCGAGCCGGTCGTCCTGAAGGCGTCTTCCGACGGAGGCGACATCGAGGGTCAGACGGCCGTCATGGACACCGCCCACATCCAGCGGGTGTCGGTCATCCCGGCCGACGCCGTGGCTCCGCTCGCCGCCCTGGAGGCCTTGGCGTCCGCTGATCAGATCCTCGTGGGCCCCGGCTCGCTGTTCACGAGCGTGCTGGCGGCGGCGGCCGTCTCCGGCATAGCCGAGGGAATCCGCACGGCGTCGGCCCGGACCGTCTATGTGGCCAACCTCCGTCCCCAACCGGCCGAGACCGGAGGTTTTGATGTCGCCGACCATGTGGCCGCCCTGGTGGCGCATGGTATCGAGGTCGATGCCGTGGTGGCCGACTCGACCGCCATCGCTCTCGGACTCCTCGAGGTGCCCATCTTCGACAGCCCCCTGGCCAAGGCCAACGGGCTCGCCCACGATCCCTTCAGACTGGCGTCAGCCCTGGCCAGTCTGGTCGGATAGGGCAGTCGTGCCGGAGAAACCCGGCGAGGGCCTGACGGCAATCGGGGACCGGCGGCGGTCGGGTGGCTCGAGGGCAACGGGGGAGCGATGGCTGACGAGGTGAGACACAGATGACCGTTCGGGTGGGTATCAACGGCTTCGGACGCATCGGGCGGAACTTCCTGCGTGCGGCCCGGATGCTCGGCGAGGGAGTCCAGGTCGTGGCCGTCAACGACCTGACCAGCGCCAACACCAATGCCCACCTGCTGCGCTACGACTCGACCCACGGGCGATTCGACGGCGAGATCAGCGTCGAGGGCGACGCACTCATCGTCGACGGGGCCCCCATCCGCGTTTTCGCCGAGCGCGAGCCGAAGGCGCTGCCCTGGGAGGACGTCGGCGTCGAGGTCGTGATCGAGTCGACCGGGCGGTTCACGGCTCGCAATGACGCCGCCGGACATCTCGAAGGCGGGGCCAATCGCGTCATCATCTCGGCTCCGTCGAAGGACGCCGACGCCACCTTCGTCATCGGCGTGAACGACCACGAGTTCGACCCGGCAACCCATGTCGTCGTCTCCAACGCGTCGTGCACAACGAACTGCTTCGTGCCCATGGTCAAGGTTTTGGACGACGCCTTCGGCGTGACCAGCGGTCTCATGATGACCGTCCACGCCTACACCAACGACCAGAACCTGCTCGACCTGCCCCACAAGGACCTGCGGCGGGCGCGCGCCGCCGCCCTAAACATGATTCCCAGCTCCACCGGAGCCGCCATGGCCCTCAAGCTGGTCATCCCTGAGACTGCCGGCAAGCTGGACGGCTTCGCGANNCGTGCCGCGGCGCTCAACATCGTCCCCGCCTCGTCCGGGGCGGCCCGGGCGACCAAGCTCGTCCTTCCGGCCATGCTGGGCCGACTCGACGGGGCCGCATTGCGGGTGCCGGTGGGAGACGGGTCGATCACAGACTTCACCGTCGTCGTCCCCCGCAGCGTCACCGTCGAGGAGGTCAATGAAGCCTTTCGCGCTGCGTCCACCGCCGGACCGTTGGCGAAGATCCTCGTCTACACCACCGACCCCATCGTGTCCTCTGACATCGTGGGCAGTCCCGCATCCTGCACCCTCGACGCCGGGCTCACCATGGTCATGCCCGTCGGGCCCGACCAGACCCTGGTCAAGGTGCAGGGCTGGTACGACAACGAGTGGGGCTATGCCAACCGCCTGGTCGATCTGGCCGCGCTCGTCGGCGGTACTCGTCCTGCCCGGGCGTGACACCCTGGTGCCGCCCGGGGGCCGGCGCATGACGCCCTCCCGTATCGATCCGCTGGCCGGCCTTCCCCTGCTCGAGGATCTCCCCGACGTGGCCGGTCGCAACGTCCTCGTGCGCGCCGACTTCAACGTNNGCATCCGGGCGGCCATGCCCACCTTGGACTGGCTGACGGGTCACGGCGCCCACGTCACGGTGTGCAGCCACCTGGGGCGTCCGAACGGGGAGGATCGACGCTACGACATGGCTCCCGTGCGTGATCGGCTGGCCCAATTGGCGCCAGGGGTGGATCTTCTCGACAACCTCCGCTTCTATCCCGGTGAAAAGGGCAACGATCCCGCATTTGTCGACCGGCTCGTCCATGGCTTCGACTCCTACGTCAACGACGCGTTCGGTGTGTCCCACCGCTCCCATGCGTCGATCGTCGGTCCACCGGCCCGGTTGCCGTCGGCCGCCGGCCGCCTGTTGGCCCGTGAGGTCGAGGCCCTCGGTGGCTTGCTGGCGCATCCGGCCCGGCCTTTTCTCGCCGTCGTCGGTGGGGCCAAAGTCACCGACAAGCTCGGGGTCCTGCGCTCGCTCCTCGATTCAGTCGACCGATTGATCGTGGGGGGAGCCATGGCCTTTACCTTTCTGGCCGCCCAAGGGCATTCCATCGGAGCGTCGCTGTTCGACGCATCGGCCGTCTCGACCTGCCGGGCCCTGTTGGACGAGTCGGGGGACAGGGTGATGCTGCCGATCGACGTGGTCGTGCGGCGGATCACGACCGATGGCGAAGAGGAGACCGCCGTGGTCGGTCGCGACATCCCCGCAGACGCCGCCGGCCTCGACATCGGGCCCGCCAGTGCACAGGCGTTCGCCGACGCCGTGGCGGGAGCGAAAACCGTCTTCTGGAACGGTCCCATGGGTGTCTTCGAAGACCCGCGCTTCGCCGCCGGCACCTACGTGATGGCCAAGGCCGTAGCCGGTAGCTGTGGATTCAGCGTGGTCGGCGGCGGGGACTCGGTGGCCGCCCTCGATGAACTAGGGCTGGCCGGCCGGGTGGGGTTCGTCTCCACCGGGGGCGGGGCGTCGCTCGAGCTCCTCGAACACGGCGATCTTCCCGGCCTCGTCGCATTACGCCATGCCTCCAACGCCCCGGCACGGGGATACTGACATGGCATCCGGCGCGCCTCGCAGGCGACCGCTCGTGAGCGGCAATTGGAAGATGCACCACGATCACCTGCAATCGATCCGCACCGTCCAGGATCTCGGCCTGCGCCTGACGGCGGCCGACGTCGGTCCGCTCGACGTCTCGGTCCACCCGCCGTTCACCGATCTCCGCTCGGTGCAGACAGTGCTCGAGGACCGCGCCATCCCGGTGGCCCTCGGCGCCCAGCACTGCTTCAGCGAGGACGAGGGCCCCTTCACCGGCGAGGTGGCACCGCCCATGTTGGCCCGTCTGGGAGTGACCTATGTGATCGTCGGACATTCCGAACGCCGGCAGATTTTCGGCCAGACCGACGAACAGGTTGCCGCTACCCTCCGGGCCGTCCTGCGCCACGCCATGACCCCCATTGTCTGCGTCGGCGAGACGGCCGACGAACGCGAGGCCGGCGAGACCGACGAGTGTCTCGAGTCCCAGACGACCGCCGCGCTCAAGGGTCTGCCGGCCACGCAGACGGCCGGTCTGGTCCTCGCCTACGAACCCATCTGGGCCATCGGCACCGGGGTCACCGCCACCGGGGCCGATGCCCAGCAGGCCTGCTCCCACATCCGGGCGGTGGTGGCCGGGTTGGCCGGCGATGAATCCGCCCAGGCCATCCGTATCCAGTACGGGGGCTCGGTCCGCCCCGACAACACCGTGGAGCTGGTCGGCCAGCGTGATATCGACGGACTCCTGGTCGGAGGGGCCAGTCTGGACGGAGCCAGCTTCGCCGCCATCGTCCGTGAGGCAGCTGCCGCCATTCGATAAAGCCCCCCGTTTGGTAGCGTGGAGAGGTCCAGAAGGCCCGAGGAGGACCACCGGTGCTGACCATTGCGTTCGTCGTTCTTCACCTGACCGCCACGTTGTCGCTGATCTTCCTCGTCCTCATGCACTCCGGTAAGGGCGGCGGGCTCTCGGACATGTTCGGCGGCTCCGTCGGCCAGGCGGCGGCGGGCTCCACCGTTGTCGAGAAGAACCTGGACCGGATCACCATCACCGTGGCCGTCGTCTTCGCCTTCACCACTGTCATACTGGCCTTGCGCCTGCATTGATCTCAGGGTGGTCGGCGTCGCCCACGTGCCGTCGAGCCGACGTCGCACCCCTCCCCGACATCAATCGCCCTCGTGGTTCGCTCTGGGCCCGCTCGGGATCATCGTCGTCGTCGCCTCACTGTTGGCCGCGTGCGGAGCACCCGCCACCCCGGCAGGATCGTCCGGTACGGGCGCAGCGACGTCGGGCCGAAAGAGCGCACCGCTTCTCGTCTCCGGGCGCGGTGGAACCGCCACGGTGGCCCTCAGCTCCATCCCCACAACCCTCAACGATCACACCGTCGCCGGAGACACCGACGTCACCAGACTCGTGGCCAGCGCGGTGTGGCTCCAGGTCTTCCAGGTCGGCCCGGACATGAAACCCAGACTCGACACCAACGACTTCCAGAGCGCCGAAGTCGTGAGCGTGAATCCTCAGACCGTCGTCTATCAGCTAGCCCCCAAGGCGACCTGGTCCGACGGTGTCCCCGTCACGGCCGCTGATTTCCAATACGCCTGGCAGTCGCAACGCGGCGGGGCCACCGACATCGACGGCAGTCCCGATTCCGTGGCATCCACGCTCGGGTACCGCGACGTCGTCTCGGTGGCAGCGAGCAACAGCGGCCATACCGTCACCGTCACGTTCCGAACACCGTTCGCCGACTGGGAGTCGCTGTTCGACGACCTTCTCCCCGCTCACATCGCCGAACAGGCCGGTTGGAACCATGGTTTCGATCACTTCGATCCCCACGTGCTCGTGTCAGCGGGACCGTGGCTGATCAAGAAGTGGGTGCCCGGCCAGGAGATCGTGCTCGGCCGCAACCCGCATTGGTGGGGTTCGGTTCCCCCCTACAGCCGGATCGTCCTCGAGTCAGTCACGAACCCCACGGTGTTGGTACAGGACATGCGCGACGGACGCGTGCAGGTGGCGGCTCCCGCTACCTTCGACGCCTCTTTCATCGCCCAGCTGTCGTCGCTGCCCCAGACCGAGTCCGACACCCGGTTGGGTGCCACCATTCTCCAGCTCGAGTTCAACACACGCCGCACCCCGTTGGACTCCGTGTCGATTCGCCAGGGAATCGCCCATGCCATCGACCGGGTCGGCATCGTGAACAAGGTGGTCCAACCTCTTCAGCATTACGCCTGGCTGGACAACGATCATCTCTTCGCCAACCTCCAGTCTGACTACAACGACGATGCCACGGGCTACGAGGCCGTCGACCCCGCCGCCGCTGACGCCCTCCTGGCCCAGGGCGGTCTGGTGGCCGACTCCCACGGGACGTGGACGCTCCACGGTGCACCGGTGACACTGGACCTCACGTGGGCCGACGATGATCCTTGGTCGGCCGCCGTCGGCCCCCTGGTAGCGAGCCAACTGGAGGGGGTCGGGTTCGATGTGACGACGCAACCCGTAACCGGTGCGCAGCTGTTCGGCACCGTGCTGCCGAGCGCCGACTTCGAGCTCGCCCTCGTCCCGGTCGACGCCAGCGCCTATCCGAGCGCACTGGCTGAGGCGTTCTCACCGGCGACGTCCTCCACGGCCGGGAGCGAAACCTTGGCACAGGACTGGACCGGGTTCGACGACCCCAAGATCGACGCACTGTTTACCGCGGCCCAGGGAGAGCTCTCCGCCGACCAGGCAGAGTCGACGTATCAAGAGATCGACCAGGATCTGTGGCTGGACATGCCCACATTGCCGCTGTTGGCGGAACCCGAATTCGTGGCCTTCTCAGCGTCCGTCTCCGGTGTCCAGACCGACCCCGGCGGACCCGGGGCACTGTGGGATATGAACGACTGGGCGCCCCTCGTGGCCAAGTCTCCGCCGAAGCCGGCGACGAAAAAGATGTAGGACGGCCCGCGCTAACATGCGCGTTGCACGTCAGCAGCCCTCGCCTGAGGGAGCACTCTCGTCGGAGTGGCGGAATAGGCAGACGCGCCAGCTTGAGGGGCTGGTGCCCGCAAGGGCGT
>PKWD01000153.1:0-244 GCA_003131945.1 Acidimicrobiaceae bacterium | reverse complement strand
TAGGCGATGCTCACACCTAACTCGGCGTATGCCTCGGCCTTGAGCTTTGGGTCGGCCGTCGCGAGGACGGATGCGATGTCGTGCAGGGCCAGTACGAGGGTCCGAACTTGCTCCTTCGTCATCTGCTCGCCGGGCACGCCAGCACCGAGGTCGACCTCCGCATGGAGTCGCTCACCTTGAACCTCAGCCATCCAGCCGCCACAATGGTGGCGTCGGCCCCGGCGTCAAGGGCGGCCCGGTACTT
>PKWD01000354.1:215-15241 GCA_003131945.1 Acidimicrobiaceae bacterium | reverse complement strand
CACGACATCGGCAAGAACCTGGTCGACATCATCCTGACCAACAACGGCTACGACGTGGTCAATCTCGGCATCAAGGTCGGCATCACCGAGATGCTCCAGGCGGCCGAAGAGCACAAGGCTGACGCCATCGGCATGAGCGGACTGCTCGTGAAGTCCACCCTCATCATGAGGGAGAACCTGGAGGAGCTGAACGGCCGCGGTCTCGCCCACATTCCCGTGATCCTCGGCGGAGCGGCCCTCACCCGTACCTACGTGGAGCGCGATCTCCGCCAGGTCTACGAAGGCCGTGTCTTCTATGGCAAGGATGCCTTCGAGGGACTGAACACCATGGATCGACTGGTCGAACTCCTGCGCAGCGGAGAGGACGATCCCGCCTTCGGACGCGAGCTGGGCGGGCGAAATTTGCCGCCCCGCAAGAGCCAGACCGAAGCGGTAACCGTGGCCGACCGCCCCACCCGTTCTCCCGACGTGGTCAAGGACAATCCCGTCTTCACCCCGCCCTTCCTCGGTAGCCGGGTGGCGAAAGGGATCGCCCTGGACGACATCGCCGGTTATCTGAACCTCACCGCGCTCTTCCGCAACCAGTGGGGTTACCGCCCCGAGAAGGGTGAGGACGACGGTGCCTTCAAAGAGCGCGTGCGCAGTGTGCTGCGCCACGAGCTCGACAGTGCCAAGGCCCAAGACCTTCTCATCCCCCAGGTGGCCTGGGGGTACTTCGCCGCCAATGCCGAGGGCGACGACCTCGTCCTGTGGACCGACGAGACCCGCCGCACGGAGCTCCGACGCTTCGCCTTTCCCCGCCAGAACAAGGAGCCGTGGCTCTGCATCGCCGACTTCTACCGGCCGATCGAGTCGGGCGAGCTCGACTACGCGGCGTTTCAGTTGGTCACCATGGGCCCCGCCGTCTCCGAAGCGGCCGCCGGGCTCTTCGCCGAGGACCGCTACTCGGACTACCTCCGTCTCCACGGGCTCGGCGTCGAGATGGCCGAAGCCCTGGCTGAGTACTGGCACCGCCGTATCCGTGAGGAGTGGGGCTTCGCCGACGAGGACGGACCCAATCTCATCGGGCTCTTCCGCCAGCAGTATCGCGGTGGTCGTTACTCATGGGGGTACCCCGCCTGTCCCAATCTCGAGGACAATGCCAAGGTCGTGGACCTTCTCGGGGGCGACCGGATCGGTGTCGTCGTGAGTGAGGGTTTCCAACTCCATCCCGAGCAGACGACCGACGCCATCATCTGCCACCATCCCCGGGCCAAGTACTTCGTGGCATAACCCGGCGGCAGCGCCGCCGCCCCAGACTTCCTTGGCTGGCCGGCGCCGAACGGTGCCTGTGGACGCTCCCGAGTGATTGCCCACCCTGATCGGCCCGAAAGGGGTCTCGCTTCCTTATGGCAGCGAAAAGGCGTAGAAGGTGGTGCTCCCTGTCCCGATCGAAGAACCCAGGTGGGCGTAGCCGTTGCCCCAGTACACGACGCCGTCCACGATGGCCGGACCGGCGATGGAGCTTCCCTGACCTAGGTAGTTCCACAGGATGCTGCCCGTCGCAGCGTCCATGGCGTACATCTGTCCCGACAACGAACCGGCGTAGACCACGCCGTTAGCCGTCGAGACCGCCCCGATGTCGACTCCTTTACTCGGGTCCGGCGTCTGCCAGAGAATCGTGCCGCTCGTCGGATCGAGGGCCGCCCACGAACCCCAGGTGATCGTCTGGGTCGAGCCGGCCGGTGTGTACGGCGTTTTGTTGGAGTCCGCCTCGGCCACATAGATGCGACTGCCATCGGTCGCCGATCCCCACTCCACGCCGCCCAACGCTCCGCCGGGGCCGACCGGAGTCCCCCACAGGATTTTGCCCGTGGTGGCGTCGGCTTCCCAATACGTACCGCTCTTTTGTCCGGCACCGACGACCAACTCCCGTGAGCCGTTCGTGCCTTTGATGGTGAAGAGCTGAGCCCCACTACCGAAGTCGGCGTCGGCTCCGGGATTCGGGCAGTTGGCATTGCCCCCGGGCGTGCACGCTTCGGTCCAGGCATCGAAGCCTCCTTGGCCGTCCGCCCATTTAACGGTCCCGGTCGTGGCGTTCATGGCCACGATGGCATCGATGTAATTGGTCGGAGCGAGGCACTGCGCCGGCGTGCCGCCGTCCGTCTGGCAGGTCGAGGCACTGGCCGGAATCGTGTAGTTGTTACCGGTCGTGATGTAGAGGGTTTTGGTCGCCGGGTCAAGGGCGGGCGTGCTGCTCCAGACCGCCCCGCCGCTGTATCCTCCGGTCGCCCCGCCGTTGGCAGGGACCATGTACCTCTTCCACATGAGGTGCCCGGTCTTGGCCTTGACCGCCGTCATCGAACCTCGGAACGTGCAGCACGGGTACTTCGGGTTTTTCGCCGCCGCCTGCTCACTGGAGGAGACGCCCTCGTAGACCACCCCTTTGTAGACCAGCGGCGACTGGGTGATGATGGCCGACGGATGCGTGTCCAGCTGGGTGTTCCACAGCAACTTCCCGGTGCTGGCCTTGACGGCGATCAGGTGAGCACCCTGCTGATCGCCGATGTAGACAACGCCTTTCGACACGGCCGGACTGGTCCGTGAGTCCGAAGGGGAGATGCCGTCGTAGGCCGAGATCGGCTTTCTCCACACCAATACTCCGGTGGCGGTGTTCACCGCATTGAGGTAGCCGCCCCAGTCCGGGAAGTAGGCCACGCCGTTCACGATGGCCGGCGTGGCCGACACGTCACCGCTGGGGGCGAACGTCCATTTCACCGCCAGCGAGCCCACGTTCGAGGTTTTGATGGTTGACTCAAAGGGATTGGAGTGTGTGTCAGAGATGTTCTGACCCCCCGAAGGCCACTGTTTCTTCACCGCTGGACTTGCCCCGGCAGGGGAGGCGAGCGACACCGCGGCCAGGACCACGGCAAGGGCCAGCGAGATGCAAACGATGCAATGGCGCGACACGGCACGCCGAGGGGACACAAGCATCACAGCCTCCGAAAGATTGGGTACGTCTCTCTCTTGGTTAGGTCAACCGGCAATCGCTCTTTCGTGAAGAGTCGGGGGGAGACATCAGAGATCTCTGGGTGGAACCGCGCCGCTCCCATCTCTGTCCACGGTCCGGAGCCTATGTCCACGCTGGTCGACGGAGTCGACTGACCATCCCGGGACCGCCCCGGAGGGGCCGGGACGGCCGCCATGAGCCTCGAGGGGATGATCCAGCGCGTCAGTCCCAAATTTTGACGATGCCTGGCGTGTGTGCGGCAGTCATCATTGAGGTAGTCGAAGACACATCGGCCAGGGACCTGAGGGAAACCCATGAGCGACGCCAGGCTGCACGATCGGAGGTTCCGGGCTTCGGACCCGGCGCTGAAGCCGGGATCCCGACTCTGCCGCGTCTGCTTGAGTGTCGTCGTCCTTGCCCCTGAGCAGATCGAGACGACTGAGGTGCACGTGTACGTCCGTTGTCCGCATTGCGGGGGTTCATTCCCGATCCGCCACAGCGATGTCGAGACGTTCTTCGGTCGTGAGACCGCGCTGACCTGATCGAAGCCGGTGGGGATGTCTAGAAGGTCGTTGCATCCGGCCGCGACCTCGATTGCCTCTTCTTAGCGGCGCGCACGAGGTAGTAGCTGACGGGGAGTTCGACGGCCAGCAGATCAGGGCAATGACAACACCGAGGTTCCGGCGGTGCCGTTCCGACAGTCCGACGAAAATCACGATGGCCGTCAACAGTGACGCGGCGTAGAGGGCCAACCGGAACATCGCCATCTGCTGCTTCTGGGGGTCCTTGTCGTTCCCCAGATTTATCGATCGCATCTGTTCCCCTTGCCGGCACCGTGATGGAATGAGGGGACGGCTGGAACCAGCGCCGCCTACAACGCCAGCGTCGTCCCGCCGTCGACGACAATGGCGGCACCGTTCACGAACGAGGCGTGACGTGAACAGAGGAAGGCGACCACCCGTCCGAAGTCGGCGGGATCCCCCATCGGCCCGCCCCCGCCGGCTCCACCAGCGAGTTGGCGCATCCGTTCGGTGGCGTGGGGACCGGGGCAGGCCAGGTTCAAAGTGATTCCGCTCTGCTCGGCGGCGAGATCGGCGGCCGCCGTCTTGGCCCAGGCCCACAACCCGACACGGGCCGTGTTGGACAGAGCCAATCCGGGCAGGGGCTGCACGATCGAATACGACGATAAGCAGCAGAGCCGGCCCCACCCCTGGGCCCGCATGTGGGGCACAGCGGCGCGCACCAATCTCACCGAGCTCAAGAGATTGGCTTCCACGGCGGCCCGGATGGCGTCATCGTCGANNCCTCGGGATCGGTGACGTCGGCCACGATCCCGAACACCTCGGCCCCCGCCGCCCGTAGCTCCTGCTCGGCCTCATCGAGCGACTCGGCCCCCCGGGCATTCACCACGACACGGGCCCCCTCGGCCGCCAACGCTGCCGCGCTGGCGCGACCGAGTCCACGCGACGACGCCGTGACGAGCGCCACCCGTCCCTCGATCCCCAGGTCCACGTCCGATCAACCCTTTCCGACGACTCGTCCCGGCCGGCGCCGACCGACGGCCGCCCCCTTGCTGCTCAACGCTCCGCTGTTCACCCGTCCACCACGACGAGGGAATGGTCGGCTTCGTTGAGCGGATCCGGTCCGTCGTGCCCGACGACGACGATGTCCTCGAGACGCATGCCGAAACGGCCCGGGAAGTAGATGCCGGGCTCAACCGAAAAGGCGTGGCCGGTCGTGAGCGCTGTCCGGTTTCCGGCCACGATGTAGGGATCCTCATGCTCCTCGATGCCGATGCCGTGGCCGGTGCGGTGAATGAAATACTCCCCGAATCCGGCGTCGTCGATGACACCGCGGGCCACGGCGTCGACATCCTCGGCCGCCACCCCGGGGCCAACCGATGCCACCGCCGCCTGTTGGGCCGCCAGCAGAACGGCGTAGCAGTCCGTCACCGCCGGCTCGGGTTCGCCGGTGACAACGGTGCGGGTGATGTCCGAGCAGTAGCCCACGTCGCTGCCGTTGTCGTACTCGCCCCCGAAGTCGCAGACCACGACCTCGCGGGGGCCGATGCGCCGAGACCCTGCCTCATGATGAGGACTGGCGCCATTGGGACCGCTGCCCACGATGGCGAAGTTCACCTGACGGTGACCGGCGGCGAGCAATCGGGAGGCGATATCTTCGGACACCTCGGATTCGGTCCTCCCCACGAGCTGGATCTCGCCCGCCTGCAGTTCTGCGGCCACCCGGTCGGCCGCTCGGGCGGCCGCCCGTAGCTGGCTGATCTCGTCGGCGTCCTTGACGGCCCGGAGCGCGGAGGTGACGGTCGAGGCGGCCATCCACGTCGTGCCCCGGAGGCGCTCCTGAAAGGCGAGAAGAGACGTGGCCCAGGCCCGGTCGGAAATGCCGAGGGTCCCCTTCCGTCCGCCGAGCAGCTCGGTGGCGATCTCGACCGGATCCTCCGTCTCGGCCCAGGGACGAAGGGTGAAAGCTCCCGCTCCTTCGGGGACGCGAGGCGCCTCGAGGCCGGGGACAACGAGAACGGCGTCACCGTCCACCGGCAGCACCAGCACTGTCAAGCGCTCCAGAGGCATGGCCCGGTAACCGGTCAGCCACGGCAAGTCTGCTCCGTGGGACAACAACAGGGCGTCCACCCCGCTGGCGGCCATGTTCCGGCGGACCCGGTCGAGCCGCGTGACCCTGGTCCTGTCGGCCTTCGATGGCGATGTCGTCGAGCTGCTCACGCCTGGACTTTCCCGAGCAGCGCGTCGGTCTCCCCCGACCCGTCGCCCGCCCCCGATGCGGCCGACGCCGCCGCACGGGCGTGATAGCTCGAGCGGGTGAGCGGCGACGACTGGACGTGGGCGAAGCCCATGGCCTCTCCCACCTCTCGCAGCCGGTCGAACTCCTCCGGAGCCCACCACCGCGCCACCGGCAGGTGCGACGCGCTCGGCCGCAGGTACTGCCCCAGGGTGACGATGTCGACACCGGCCCCCCGGAGGTCAGCCAGCGCCCCCACCACTTCGGCCTCGGTCTCGCCCATGCCGAGAATGATCCCCGACTTGACCGTCAACCCGCCGGCCTTGGCCCGGGCCAGCACTCCGAGGCTGCGGGCGTAACCGGCGGACGGCCGCACGGCTCTCTGCAACCGGGCCACCGTCTCGAGGTTGTGGTTGAAGATGTCGGGCGAGGCCCCGATCAGGGCGTCGATCGACTGTTCGTTCCCCTTGCAGTCAGGGACGAGGACCTCCACCGCCGTCAACGGGCACCGCCGGCGTATGGCGGCGATGGTGGCGACGAACCCGGACGCCCCTCCATCGGTCAGATCGTCGCGCGCCACCGCGGTGACCACGGCGTGCAGGAGGCCGAGTCGCTCCACCGCGGCGGCCACCCGTTCCGGTTCGTCGGGGTCCATGGCCAGCGGATGCCGGGTGTCGACGAGGCAGAACCCACAGGCCCGGGTACACCGCTCACCGTTGATCATGAAGGTGGCTGTGCCGTCGGCCCAACACTCGAAGATGTTCGGACAGCCCGCTTCTTCGCACACAGTCACCAGATCGAGGTCCCGCATCGTGTGGCGCAGCGCCAGGAAGTCGTCACCCATCCGGGCCGGCACACGCAACCAGGGGGGCTTCCTCTCGGCCAGGGCCAGGCCCCCGTCGGGGTGGACACCGGCCTGACGCAGCCGGATGCGAAGCTGTCTGCCCGGTCGACCCTGTCCGCCCGGTGCCGGCGTCTCGGTACTCTCCCCCGCCGACAGCGAGAACCGACGAGATGCGCTGTCCACGTCCTGGCGATCGACGAGGCCATCAGGGGCCCAACGAGCAGCGGCGTTTCGGGCCAGGACATCGACGACATCGGCCACCGTGGCATCAATGCCCTCNNCCGCCTTGTCGGTCAGTCCGCATGGGATGATCCGGTCGAACCAGGACATATCGGGGTCGACGTTCAGGGCCAGTCCGTGCATGGAACGACCGCGGCTCACCCGTACACCGACGGCACAGATCTTCCGGGGCTCAGGTCCGTCGGGGCCGACCCAGACACCCGGATAACCGGCCTGGCGCCCGCAGCCGAGTCCGAACTCGGCCAAGGTGTCGATGACCACCTGCTCCACCGCCTGCACGTGGCCCGGTATCGCCTCATGGCCCATCGGCACCGTCACGATCGGATAGGCGACCACCTGTCCGGGACCGTGGTACGTGACGTCTCCCCCTCGATCGGTCCGCACCATCGTCGCTCCCACCGACGCCGGATCGACCAGAACATGGCCAGGGTCACCCCGCACCCCGAGGGTGAAGACGTCTGGGTGTTCGAGGAACAGGACATAGTCGTCCTGACTGCGCGCATGCAGCGCTCTCTGCAAAGCGTGGGCCTCGTGATACGGGACACGCCCGAGCCAACGCACCCGCAGCACAGCGGTCTCCCGCCGGGTCAGAGCTCTGCGGCCCAGTCGTGGGTGTCGAGCAGTTCGGCGATCCGCGCCACGAAGGCGGCGGCGTAGGCGCCGTCGACTGCCCGGTGATCCCATGACAGGCACAGCAGGCCTATCGAATGGATGGCGATGGCTNNTGGCTTCCGTGCCGTCGTCACCCGTGACCACGACCGGACGACGCTTCACGCCGTCGGTCGACAAGATGGCCACCTGTGGTTGGTTGATGATCGGTGCCGTCAGGAATGTCCCGAACGGACCGGCGTTGGTGATCGAGAATGTCCCACCTGAGATGTCGTCGGCGGTCAGCTTCTTGGTCCGGGCTCGGGTGGCCAGTTCGTGGATCCGACGGGCCAGGCCCCGCAGCGTCAGCTCCTCGGCCCGCGGCACCACCGGGACGATCAGGCCCTGATGGCCGAGATCGACGGCGATCCCGAGGTTGACCTGATGATGAACGATCAACGCGTCCTCGCCCACCGACGAGTTGAGATCGACCCATTCGTGAAGGGCCTCGACCGTGGCCCGGGCGATGAAGGGAAGGTAGCTGAGAGAGAACCCCTCCTCGTCCCGGAACGCCTTGCCATGGGCGCGCCGGACCCGTTCGACGTTCTCATAGTCGGCTTCGAGGACGACGAGCGTATGAGGTGACGTGGCCTTCGAGCGCACCATGTGCTCAGCCGTCCTACGCCTGATGTTCGTGAAGGGCACGATCTCGTCGGTTCCCGCACGTGCCAACGGCTCCCCCTGGCCGACCGCCGACGCCGGAGCCCGTGCCGGGGGCGCCGCCGGTGGTGCCGGTACAGCCGCGGGCGCAGGTACACCTGCAGGAGCGGGCGCTGGAGCCTGGATCTCCGGTGCCGCAGGAGCGACCGCTTCGACCGGGGCTGCCGGGGGGGACACCGGCGACGGGGCCGGAGCGCCGCCCGACCGTTGTTCGTCGATCAGGCCCAGGACGTCGGATCGGGTGATCCTGCCGCCGAGCCCTGTGCCACTGATCTCCGATGGGTCGAGACCGTTCTCGTCGAGAAGACGACGGACGACCGGGGAAAGGATCCGGTTGTCCCCACCGGATCCGTTCGCACCTCCCGCCGCCGGGGTCGTTGCGACCGGTACCAGAGGCGGTGCCGACGGTGCCGTCGGCGTGGGAGCCGGTGGGGTTCGAGGCGCGTGGGGAGCGGCGGCGGCCACCGGAGCCGGTGCTACCGGAGCCGGTGCCACCGGAGCCGGTGCCGCCGGAGCCGGGGCTACCGGTGCGGGTGCCGGCGCCTGTGGGACCTCGGGCGGGGTCGGTGCCACCGGAGCCGGTGCCGCTTCGGGGGCCGGTGCTGCGGCCGGTGCTTGGGCCGTCTCCGGCCCCGGTGCCGTCGCCCCGTCGGCGACGACGGCGAGAACGGTACCCACATCGACCGTGTCCCCTTCCGGGACCCGGATCTCGGTCAGCACCCCGCCCGCCGGCGAGGGGACCTCGGAGTCGACCTTGTCGGTCGACACCTCGAAGAGGGGCTCGTCGCGCTCGATGGTCTCACCTACCGCCTTCAACCACTTCGTGACAGTGCCCTCGGTCACCGTCTCGCCGAGTTGCGGCATCACCACGTCAGCCAAGATGTAACCCCCTGCCCGTCAGGGCCTGGACTGTCTCACCGAACGACTCCGAGAGTGTCGGGTGCGGCTGCACGAACTGGGCGATCTCGTCCGGCGTGGCTTCCCAGTTCACCGCCATGTACCCCTGGCCCAGCTGTTCGGTCACCCACGGCCCCACCATGTGCACCCCGAGGATCTTCCCGGCCCGGCCGTCGGGCAACCGTTCGGCCACCACCTTCACGAGCCCGTCCGTCTCTCCCACGATCCGGGCCCGGCTGTTCCCGCCGAAGGGATCCTTCTTCACCACCACATCCAGACCGGCCTGTCGGGCCTGCGCTTCGCTCATCCCCACGAAGGCCACCTCCGGGTGGCAGTAGATGCACCAGGGCACCTTCGAGTACTCGACCGGGACGACCCTCTCACCGAGGATCCCCTTGATGATCACGATCCCTTCGGCGAATCCGACATGGGCCAGCTGTGGCGTGTCGACCACATCCCCGGCCGCCCACACACCCTCGGCCGCCGTCCGCATGTACTCGTCGACCACCACGAAGCCCCGTTCGTCGATGACCACCCCGGTGCCCTCGGTCACCAGTCCGGCCGTCAACGGCCGCCGGCCCACCGAGAGAACCACCGCGTCCACCGACACCTGCGCACCCTGACCAAACGAAACCGTCGTTCCCGTTCCGTTCGGGCTGTGCCCGGTGACCTGGACCCCCGTGTGGACGGCAATCCCCCGCTTGCGGAACGAACGGGCCACCACTGCGACGACGTCTTCGTCGCATCCCGTCAGAAGCGAAGGCAGGGCTTCGAGGACCGTCACCTGGCTGCCGAGGTCCGAGAACATCGATGCGAACTCACATCCGATCGCACCCCCGCCGATGATGGCCACCGATCCCGGTGCACTGTTGAGAGAGAGGACCTCGTCGGAGGTGAGTACCACCCTCCCGTCGACACCGAAACCCGGGATCGTCCTCGGTACCGATCCCGACGCCAGCACCACATGGCGACCACTGAGCTCGATCGTCCCGTCCGACCCCGTGACCCGGACCCGACGGTCCGGGAGGAGCTCGCCCGATCCGGAGAACGTGGCGATCCCCCGGCCGTGCAGCAGGCCGACCAGTCCCTTGAAGAGCGTGTCCACCACCTTCTGCTTCCGGCCCTGGCTGACCGAGAAGTCGACCGTCGGCTGCTCGGCCTGGACCCCGAATTCCTTGGCCCCCGCCACCGTCCGCATCACCGACGCCGTCTCCAGGAATTCCTTGGCCGGGATGCAGCCCCGGTGCAGACACGTACCGCCGAGCTTGTCCCGCTCGACCACCGCCATCGACAGTCCCGCCGAGGCACCGTAGAGAGCCGTCGCATAGCCGGCCGGCCCTCCGCCGATCACGACGACATCGAACTCGGTACCTTCGGTCGTCGTCATCACCTCCTGGGGGCGAGCCCTGCCACGTTCTGTGCTCTCTGCACGTTCTGCACTCTCAGCACGCTTTCTGAATCCGTCCGCCAGCCTACCGGGGGCATATCACGATTCCTCACAGCTCCGGTGGCAGCGGCAACGGCCGCCGGCCGGCGAAACCGTCTTCGGGAAGATGCCACCAGGCGAGGTCCTCCTCGCCCAGCTGCCAGCAGAGCTGGACGACCCGTCCGCTTTCGTGGAGGGCCGGAAAATCCACCAGTCCCCGGATCGGATCCCGCAGCACGATCCCCTCGTCCTCCAGTTCGGCCAGGACCTGCTGAGGATCGAGGTCCAGCGGAGCGTTCTCGGCCGTCGCCGACGTCCGCACCGTGGCATGGCCGTTCGTTCCCGCCGTCACCGTGAGATCGGCCGACCGTCGCAACAAAGAGAGAAGCCGCCGCAGCCGAGGGAGATACGCCCGCGCTTGATCCTCTGTGAAGTACCGCACTCCTGTCCTCGCTACGACGCCGACTGCGACATCGACCGGGAGCCGCGGCCCTTGAACCGCTCGGCCATCCCGGCGAACCTCTCACGCGCCAGCTGCGGCCACACCTCCCGCACGCCCCGCGGGTGGAAGGCGTCGGACGCCTGGCACAGCGCCCCGTCCTCTTCGTCGGAGAGTTCCAACTCGGCCGCCGCCGCGTTGGCTTCCACCTGGGCCACCGAGCTGGCCCCCGGGATGACCACGACGTTCGGCCGCCGGATCAGCCAGGCCAAGGCCACCTGCGACGGCGTGGCCCCGTGACTGGCGGCCACGCTCCGCACGACATCGATCAACGGTTCGGCCAAGGCCAAGTTCTCCGGCAGGAACGCCGGCGAGTTGACCCGGACCATCCCGGCCGGACGGTGCTCGGCGTCGTAGCGGCCCGACAACAGGCCCTGGGCCAACGGGCTGTAGGCGATGATCAACCGGTCGTTGGCCTGCGCCCACGGCAGCAGCTCGCGCTCGGGACGGCGGTCGACGAGGTTGAACGGGACCTGGTTCGACAACACCGGACGCCCGAGCGCTTCCTCGGCCGCCTGCCAACGGGCCAACGCGTAGTTCGACACCCCGGCGTGCCCGATGACGCCCTCGTCGATCAACTGCCCGAAGGCCGGCATGGTCGACGACAGCGGGACGACCGGGTTGGGCTGATGGAGCTGGTAGAGATCGATCCTCTTGACCCCGAGCCGCCGCGCACTGCCCCGGGCCCGCCGCAACACGATCGGCCCCAGCGGCAGGACAGGGAGGATCTTGGTGGCCAAGAAGGCCTCGTCGCGCCGGTCCCCGAGGGCCCGCCCGAGGATCCGCTCCGACCGGCCGAAGGCGTAGATCTCGGCCGTGTCGAACAGCGTGATCCCCACATCGAGGGCCCGATGCACGATGGCGATGGCGTCCTTTTCGGCGTACTCGGTGCCGTAGCCCCATTCCCGTGACCCGAACTGCCACGTCCCGAGGCCTATGGCCGACATCCGGGCCCCGCCAACCTCGACGTACTTCATCGTTTCAGGCTCCTCACTTCGGGGGCATCCGGATCCCGCCGTCGAGCCGGATCACTTCGCCGTTCAGGTAGCTGTTCTGGGCGATGTGCGCCACCAGCTGCCCGTACTGCAGCGGCTGGCCGAGCTTCTTCGGGAACAACACCGACTGGGCCAAAGCGTTGCGCTGCTCGTCGGGAAGCATCCCGAGCAGCGGTGTGTCGAAGAGCCCCGGGGCGATCGTCACCACCCGGATGCCCACCGGCGCCAGGTCCCGGGCGGCCGGCAGGGTCATCCCCACCACCGCTCCCTTCGACGCCGAGTAGGCCAGCTGACCGACCTGGCCGTCGAAAGCCGCCACCGAGGCCGTGTTCACGATGACCCCCCGCTCGCCGTCGGCCAGGGGCTCGGTCCCGGCCATGGCCGAGGCGGCGATCGTCATCACATAGAAGGTCCCCAGCACGTTCAGCTCCTGGATGAACTTGAACGCCTTCGGATCGTGCGGCGAGTTGTCCCGGTTGATGACCCGACCGACCCAGCCCGTCCCCGCGCAGTTGACGGCCACCCGGAGGTTCCCCCCCTCGGCCGCCTGGTTCACCGCCCGCTGGCAGTCCTCGGGGTCGGTCACGTCCCCGCCGACGTAGTTGGCCCCGATCTCCCCGGCCAGCTGCTTGGCCCCTTCTTCGTTGCGGTCGAAGATGGTGCAGCGGACCCCGAGCGATGTCAGTGTCCGCGCCGTCCCCGCGCCGAGACCCGAGGCACCACCGGTGATGACGGCTGACGATCCTTTGAGCTCCATGGGCCGCATGCTACGGGCCGCCCCGCCGGGCCCGCCAAAGGCCGGTCGACGGCGACGGGGCCAGGCGTGCCTCGAGCCCTAGGCCGGGAAAACGGCGCCCGACGTCCCCACCTGGGCCGCCGCCGCCTCGGTGGCGAGCAGGTCGACACGGTCGTTCATGGGGTCCCCCGAGTGCCCCTTCACCCACCCGAACCCCACCGACCGGCCCGGATCGAGCGCCAACCCGAGCAGCGGCTCCCACAGGTCCCGGTTGGCCACCGGTTTGCCGGCGCTGTTGCGCCAACCACGGCGGCGCCATCCCTCCCACCACCGGTCCCGGAAGCAATTCACGACGTAGGTCGAGTCGCTTATCACGAGCACCGGCCCCGGCAACGACTCCAGCGCCCGCAGGACGGCCGTGATCTCCATCCGCTGATTGGTCGACTCTGCTTCGGCTCCACTGGCGTAGGGACCGTCGGGAACAGCCCACGCCCACCCCCCGCGTCCCGGATTCCCGAGACAGGACCCGTCGGTGTAGACGACCGTCGCTCCCTCAGTGGGCACCGGTGGCGCGGCGGACCGGGGGCGCGGGGGCGACATGTCCCTCAAGTTACGACATGACCCTCGAGTTACGACACGACCTTCGAGTTACGACACGACCTTCGAGTTACGACCCGGTCTTCGGCTCAGAGACCGTCGAAGTCCGGAGGTGGATGCCAACTCCAGTCCCCCGGTCGCCCCTCGAGAGTCCAGCCCTCGTAGGTGAGGAGGTCGTGGTGCCACTTGCAGATCCGCACCAGGTTCGAGAGCCGGGTCGGGCCCCCGTCGGTGAAAGGAACGAGGTGGTGGTTCTCGAGGCGGCTGGTCATGTCGCACTTCGGCACCGCGCAGACCGGATCTCGTTCTTCCAATGCCGTCACCACATGGGCCGGGACGCTCCGGCCAAGGTGACAGACGTTGCCGACATCGCGGCCTTCGGCGATGACGATCTTCACGAAGGCATCACCGAGGGCCCGGGTGGCACTGGCCAGCGGGACCGGCCCGATACCCGGGATCTCACAGACCTCGTCGCCTTCGGTCTCACCGCGCTTCAGCGCCGCCAGGTCCACCCGCAGGACCACCGTCGGCCGGGCGATGCCCGTGCCGATCCCGAGAACGGCGTCGGCGGCCAACGAGACGAGGCCGTCGGCGGCATAGGCGCTCATCGACTCGTACTGTCCGGCAGCCCGGGCCTCCTCGAAGAAGACCGTCGCCTTGGCCTTCACCGCCTCGACAATCCGGGCCCCGTCCCCGGGGGTGAGCCGGGCTTCGAGGCGGACGGCACCGTCCGGTTCGATCGAGTGCCGGAAGAACCGGCTCTTTCTGATGGCGTTGTAGCGGCCCATCTCGCCCGTCTCCCACGAGGCGATGGCCTTCATCTTCTGACAACGCGTCCGCAGGCCCTTCAAGCCGGTCCGGGCCGCCACATCCAGCAACTCAGCCTCGGCCGCCGGGTGGACCGCGGCCGCCGAGGCGATCTCCTTGATCTGGGCCGCCGAGAAGTCCCCCCGCCTCAGGCACACCGCCGTCTCCGGCAGATCCCCCAGCTGCCGGGCCGTCTCGAGCACACCGTTGGCCTGACCCTCCGTCCTCCCCGTCTTCTCGGCCAGATAGCTGGCCGCGCTCCTGTGACCCTCCTGACGCCAGACGAGCCGGTCGTCGACCACCGGAGCCACCACCATCGATCCCGCCGTCCCCAGTCGCTCGAGCTTGGAGAAGTACTCGAGCAGTCGCGCCGCATCCCGACCGGTCAGGGTGTCCGGGTCGAGCCGGGCTAGGAATTCCCGCTGCCGTCGCATGGACTCGTAGAGATCCTCGAGCGTCTCGTCTCGCGGACACAACTCCTCCGGGCGACACAACTCGTCGGTTGCCGACATGGAGACCAGCCTGTCATGAGGCTGTACCGGTCACTCCGGAGCAACAGCGAGAACCGCCGAAGCCCGGTCATCGGACTCTCAGTATTTAGGAGGACACCAGTCGCAGATCATCATCCCTGGTGATGTGCGACAACCCCCGCGCAGAGGAGGATGGACCTGCGGCTCCAACCGCCGGAGACCACCATCGTCGCACCCGAGCCGACCTTCAGATTCTCCCCGAGTCTCACGTCATCTCTCCGACGTTGGGAGTGAAGGAGGGGCGTTCATGCGCCCCTCCTTCCAATTCCCCACCGTCCCAGGCCCCTCACCGACAGCCGGCCGTGGCGCCAGGTCACCCAAAGGGCCACCCTGGGCCCGGCCGTGGGCCACCCATGGGCCACCGGACCGGTAGCCCGCCCGTAGCATGGAGCCGTGCTCTT
>PKWD01000354.1:0-160 GCA_003131945.1 Acidimicrobiaceae bacterium | reverse complement strand
TGGTTCCCCGGCGACGAGTACCTGGAGCGCCGTATCCGGGCCTATATCCGTTGGAACGCGGCCGTCATGGTGATAAGGGCCAACCACCGCTCCGAGGGCATCGGCGGCCACCTCGCCACCTACGCGTCCTCGGCTTCTCTCTACGAGGTCGGCTTCAACC
>PKWD01000267.1 GCA_003131945.1 Acidimicrobiaceae bacterium | reverse complement strand
AGACGGCGATCCTGCGCCAGGCCTACGTGAACGCCTCGTTGGCCCGGTCGTCGTTGCGCACGCCCAACCAGAACATCACCCAACTCCTCGAGAATCTCGACACCCTGCCGGGATCGCTGTCGGTACTCGAACAACGTGGTCAGTGGTACGCCGACTCCCCCTCGGTGGGCGAGAGAGCCATTCCCGCCCCCTTGCGCGCCCTCGTCGTCTCGGGCACTCCGGCCACCCAGCACTTCGTTCTCGGCGGTTCTCCCCAGATGGTGGTCGGTCTTCCTGTCCCGAGCGTGGGCGCCGCCTACTTCGAGGTGTTCTCGCTGGCCGACGAGGCCCGCATCCTGCGCATCCTGGCGCTGGCCCTGGCCGGCGCNNGGGGTCGCCTGCACGTCCGTCTAGTGGCGGCCGACGATCCCGATCTTTCGGCCTTGGCCGCCTCGTTCAACCGTATGGCCGACGCTCTCCTGCAACGCATCGAACGAGAGGCGCGCTTCACCTCCGACGTCAGCCACGAACTGCGCTCTCCCCTCACCACCCTGGTGACATCGTTGGGGGTACTCGAGTCGCATCGTGACGACCTCCCCATCCGCAGTCGTCAGGCCGTCGACCTCTTGACGGCGGAGTTGCGACGATTCCAGCGCATGGTCGACGACCTCCTCGAGATCAGCCGGGTCGACACCGGGGCAGCCGAACTCTCGCTCGACGAGGTCGAGGTGGGCGAACTCGTCCGTGAAGCGGCCCAGGCTTCCGGTGTGGGCGACGTCCCGGTGGACATCGCCCCCGCGGTCGTCGGTTTGCGACTTCTCGTCGACAAGCGACGCATCGAGCGGGTGGTGGCCAACCTCGTCGACAACGCCGCTCAATATGCCGGGGGCGTCACCCGGTTCACCGTCGAGCCCGCACCGGGCGGCATACGCGTGGCCGTGATCGATCAGGGCCCGGGCGTCGCCCCCACCGAGCGCGAACATATCTTCGAGCGCTTCTACCGGGGCCACACGTCGGGCCGTCGGGGGACCACGGACGGCACCGGGCTGGGCCTCTCTCTGGTAGCCGAGCACGTCCGACTCCACGGCGGACGCGTGTGGGTGGAGAGTGGTGTCGACAACGAAAACCGTTTTGTGGTCGAGCTACCGGCGCACGGCCACGATCTGACATCCCCGACTGTTCCGATCCGGACCGACGGCGATCTGGACCGGTCGCTCCCGATCTATCCACGTTCCGACGCGTCATGAGAAATCGTCATCGTCTTGGGGGAACAGTGCTGACCGCTGTCGCCATCGTGACCATGCTCGCCCTCGCCGGTTGCGGCGTACCGGTCGACCGGGCCCCCTCGGCCCTGCCNNAGGGCGTCCCCTTTGGACTGTTGCAGCCCTCTCCCCGGTCGACCACCTCCACATCGGTGTCCCCCGTCGAGAGACCGGTACCGATCTTCCTCGTCACCACCTCGGGCCACCTCTTCGAGGTGACCCGCCAGATGCCCGCCGCCCAGGAATCACTGGCGAACGTGCTCGAGGCTCTCGTGGGGGGGCCCACCAACTCCGAAGCGGACGCCGGGCTCGAGAGCGCCGTCCCCACCCAAACGGTGGTGTTGGGGGCGACCGTCGGCACCGACGACGTGGCCACCGTGAACCTGGGCGGCACCTTCGGACAACTCGTGGGCCAGGCGCAGATCCAGGCCGTGGCCCAGATCGTCTTCACCGCCGCCGCCCAGCCCGGCGTGTCGGGCGTCACCTTCGAACTGGCGGGCAAAGCGGCCGACGTTCCCGTGGCCAGCGGTGCCCTGGTGCCGGTGGCCGACCCGGCGCAGTTCGCGCCGCTCGCCCCCGTCCCGGGCGCCGCTGCCTAGGCGTCTTTCAGGCGTCAGACTCCGACCGGGGTGCCCCGTCGGACCAGGCCACGCGCGGCGCGTCCCCCCAGAGATGCTCGAGGTCGTAATAGGGCCTCGTCTCTTCGTGGAAGATATGCACGAGGAAGTCGCCATAGTCCATGAGCACCCACCGCAGGTCCCGGAGACCTTCCACCGCGCGCGGCGAACGACCCGACACCTCCCTGACCCGGCGTTCGACCTCGTCGACCAGGGTCCGCACCTGTCGGGAGTTGCGACCGTGCGTGATCACGAACGCATCGGTCACTCCCAGGAGCTCGCCCATGGCCAGGACGACCGTGGCCTCTCCCAGCTTCTCGTCGGCGGCACGAGCAGCTTCGAGCGCTTCGCTCGGCACCGCCCGGCTGCGCCCCGCCTCTACCGGCCCGATGGGGACCGTCATACGGCGCGAGCGACCACGTATACCTCGATTGTCCCCGGGGAACCGGGAACCGGTGACCGATGGTGCTCACCACCGACGACCAGGGCCGCCGCCATCAACAGGGCCAGAAGCACAGCGGCCGCCACCGCCGCCAGCAGTCGACGCTCCCGCCGTTGCCGGCGGAGCTCACGCCTCGTAGCCAAGGGATCCATCCCCGTGGTCTCGACGGCCGGGCTGCTCATCTGCCGCCAGCGTACAGACCTAGGCGGTCGATGCAAAGGATGGCGGGCCCCGGGACGAGGAAGTCCACGCTCCTCCCGGTGGCCAGACGGTCCCGCAACTCGCTGCTCGACACATCGAGCGCCGGGATTCGCAGGCGTTCGACATTCCACCCCGGGGGGTCGGAGCCTCGTTCGACACCGCCACGATCGACGACCACCAGCGTGACCAGGGTGGCCAGCGCCGTCACGTCATGCCAGGTGGCGAGCTCGGCCGCCACATCGGCCCCGACGACCAGGTAAAAGCCCGTGTGAAGGTGGAGACGACGGAGCTCGCGGACGGTGTCGACCGTGTAGCTCGGTCCCCCCCGGTCGATCTCCAAACGGCACGGCTCGAGCCCCGGCACTCCCTCGACGGCGGCGGCCACGACGGCCAAACGGTCCTCGGCCGGCGTCACTTGCCGGTGGGCCGTTTTCTGCCACGGCTCGTTGGCCACCACCAGCAGCACCCGGTCCAGGCTCAGCGCGTCCCGCACCCATGTGGCGGCGACCAGGTGACCGATATGGACCGGGTCGAACGTGCCCCCGAGGATGCCCACCCGTTGGCCGTGGGGGGCCGACCCGTCGGCGTCTGCCACGCCGGCTCCGTCCATGGGCGTCAGTGTCCCGCCAGCCGGGCCACCACCGGCGCGAACGCCTCCATGTCGCCTTCGTGGACGACCCAGTAGTTCATCGACCACCGGCGACGACGACGTTCGAGCGTCTCGACCAGCTCATCGACGGTGCCGATGAGAGCCGCCGGCGTCTCGCCTGCCTGCTCCGGCGTCATACCGAATCCCGACGCCATCTGTTCGATCAGTTCCGCACCGTTGGGGACCACCTGGACGACAAAGGTGAGGCTCTGCACCTCGATGCTGTCGAACCGCTCCCCCGCCGCTTGGCGCACCCACGCCACCCTTTCGTCGTAGTACTCGGGAGCGGCCGACGCGATCGCCTGTGGTCCGTAGAAACCTTCGGTGAGACGCGGGTTCACCCCCACGATGTCGGCTTCGCGGGCGGCGAGTCCGAGCACTCTCCGACTACCGCCCCCCACCAGCAACAACGGATGTGGTCGCCGTTCAGGCGAGGGGAATCCATTGGCGGCCACGCTGTAGTGATCGCCCTTGTGATCGCTGCGGCCTGTGGTCCACAGATCCTTCAGGATGCCGATGGCGTCGCCCAGACGGTCGACCCGCGTGGCCGGGCTGTCATAGGCAATGCCCGACTGCTCGTAGTCGTCGCGCATCCATCCGGCTCCGAGGCCGAGCTCGAGGCGCCCCTCGGACAGGAGGTCCAACGTGGCCGCCTCCTTGGCCAGGAAGACAGGATGACGAAAGTCGTTGTCGAGCACGAGCGTCCCCACCCGCAACTCCCTCGTGGCCTCGGCCGCCACCGTCAGGGCGATCAGCGGAGCCCACTGGTCGCCCAAGTGGTCGGGCATGAAGAGGGTCGAGTAGCCGAGGTCCTCAGTCTTGCGGGCCAGCGCCCGCCACGCGGCACCGGATTCGGCATTCGAGACCTGGACGGCGAATCGGAAGGGTTGCACGCCCCGAGACTATGTCTCCAGGCCTTACGCTGTTCTCTATGACTGCGCTGCAGTGGAGCCCCCAGAGCTGGAAGCAACGTCCTGCCGCGCAACAGCCGGTATGGCCCGACGACGAGGCGCTCGAGCAGATCCTGAAGACCTTGGCCGGACTCCCCCCTCTCGTTTTTGCCGGTGAAGCCCGCCGTCTGACCAGCGCTTTGGCCGACGTGGCCGAGGGACGCGCTTTTCTGCTGCAGGCCGGGGACTGCGCCGAATCCTTCGCCGACTTCTCGGCCGACAGCATCAGGGACAAGCTCAAGGTGATCCTTCAGATGGCCGTCGTGCTCACCTACGGCGCCGGAGTCCCCGTGGTGAAGGTCGGACGCATCGCCGGTCAGTTCGCCAAGCCGCGCACGTCGCCCACGGAAAAGCGCAACGGCGTCGAGCTGCCGGTCTATCGC
>PKWD01000348.1 GCA_003131945.1 Acidimicrobiaceae bacterium | reverse complement strand
GATCGACCGCTCCTTCGTCTCGGGCCTGGGCCAGTCCGACCACGACGAAGCCATCGTCGACGCCGTGACCCAGCTGGCCCGGACCCTCGGCCTGCGGGTGGTGGCCGAAGGGGTCGAGACCGAGGAGCAGTTCGCCTTTCTGTCCCGCGTCGGCTGCGACTACTCCCAGGGTTACCTTTTCGGGCGTCCCCAGCCACCGCATCTGTGCCGGCTACCGGGGATCAAACGGGTCAGCTGATCCCGGGGCGTACGTCCCATCGTTGAATCCTGCTCATCGCAGGACCCGGTCGAGCAGGGGGANNCATGGTGGCGAAGGTGGCGTCGGCGGCGCCCAAACTCTCGGCCGGGGTGCGCGCCACGTAGCCGAGGACGGTCATTCCTGCGGATCGACCGGCGGCGACGCCGTTGGCACTGTCTTCGACCACGACGCACTCGAAGGGCGCCACGGCCATGGCCGAGGCGGTGTGCAGAAACAGGTCGGGAGCGGGCTTGCCGTGGTCGACGTCCTCAGCACTGAAGATCCGGTCGCCGAAGTAGTGAAGCAATCCCGTGACGGTCAGGGACCGGACGATGCGATCGTGGGTGCCCGACGACGCCAGGCAGAAAGGAACCTNNTCGTCGAAATCGGCCGGCAGGTCTCGACCCGACCGCTGCCTGATCACGGACCGGACACCCGAGAGTGTTCCACCCATGTAGTCGCGCATGCTCTCTTCGACGGTCGTCGGGTGTCCATGTTGGGTCAGGAGATCGGACAGGACACGGTTGGCCAGTAGCTCGCTGTCGACGACCACGCCGTCGTTGTCGAAGATGACGAGAGGCACTACAGGCCCGTTTCGCCCTCGCCCATGTGCAGCGTCATGCGCTGTTCGGCCGTCTGCGCCTTGCCGATGTTGCTGTCCTTCAGCACCACGNNAAGGCGGCCACGATGCACCCGGTGGCGATGAGATAGCCGAGGTGGTAGCCGCCGGCCAGAGCGGCGTCGTGGCTCACTCCGGCGGCCGACAGGGTGCTCGTGCGCGACGTCGAGATGCTGGCCAGCACGGCGATGCCGATGGCCGCCCCCATCTGCATCGACACGTTGGCCAGTCCCGANNCCCGTGTCGGCCGGGGCGGCGTCGGCCATGGCCAGGGCGATCGACGGCGTGAAGGCCAGCCCGGCCCCGATGCCGAAGAGGGCCATGCCCGGGAGCACGTCGACCAGGTAGTGCCCGTGCACCGGCACCCGGGAGAACAGCGCCAGGCCGCCGGCGATGAAGGCGAGGCCCGGGAGCAACGTCGCCCTGGCGCCCACGCGGGTCATGATCCTGGCGGCGATGGTGAGCGAGAAGACACCGACGGCCAGGTTCATGGGCATGAAGGCGAGGCCGGTGGCGATGGCGCTGTAGCCGAGCACGTGCTGCAGGTAGAGCGCCCCCAGGAAGAACTGTCCGAACATGCCGATGGGGAACAGGACCCGCACGAGGGTGGCACCGGTGAGGTTGCGCGACCGGAACATCCGCAGCGGCACGAGCGGATGCGGTAGCCGCGCTTCGAGGCGGACAAAGGCCCCGAGTAGGGCCAGGGCCGCCAGTCCCACCACGATGGTGCGCCACGACTCCCATCCGTAGTCGCTGGCCTTCACGATGGCGTAGACGAGCAGCATCACAGCCGTGGTCACCATCACAGCACCGAGGACGTCGACGCCGTCGTGCGTGCCCGTCCCCTCGTGCGACGGGATGAGGGCGAGGCCGAAGACGAGGGCGGCCAGGCCGATGGGCAGGTTGATGAAGAAGATCCAGTGCCAGCTGAGGACCTGGGTCAACACGCCGCCGGCCAGAAGGCCGATCGATCCGCCGGCCGAGGCCACGAAGGCGTAGACCCCCATGGCCTTGGCCTTCTCCCGCGGTTCGGGGAAGAGGGTCACCAGAATGCCGAGAATGGTGGCGGCCACGATGGCGGCGCCTGCACCCTGGACGAAACGGGCCACGATCAGCTCGGCCTGGCTCTCGGAGAACCCGCAGAGGGCCGAGGCCGTGGTGAAGACGGCCAGTCCCGTGATGAAGATCCTCTTGGGCCCGATCAGGTCGCCGAGGCGCCCGGCCAGCAGGAGCAGCCCCCCGAAGGTGATGAGGTAGGCGTTGATGACCCAGGCCAGCGAGGACTGTGAGAAATGCAGGTCCCGCTGGATGGTGGGCAGGGCCACGTTCACGACGGTGGCGTCGAGGACGATCATGAGCTGACCGACGCACAACACGACGAGAGCCAGCCAGCGACGGCGGTCGGCGACCTGGCCCCGGTCGATCTGGTGGTCGGTCTCCATCGTCGCACCACCGATGGTAGTCGGGTGCCCACGGCTTCCCGAATCCGGGCGCCGGGTCCGACGGGCGGAGCTCATGGCTCATTCTTCGCCGGAGAATCGCTCCCATGCCGATTGACGGGACATGCCCAGTGCCTCTCCCACGCGCGCCCAGGTCGCCCGAGCACTGAGGACCGGCGGACCCACTCGACCAGGTTCTGTTCGACCTGGGTCCCGGCGGCTGCTATCCGAGGGAGGGTGGCGAGGACAGCGGTCCGACGAGCACCCGACAACCCACTCGGCCAGACTGTCGACTCGACCGGACTGTGTCCCCCACGACCGAGGAGAGCGCCATGGACGGAGACGTCGTCACCACCGAGAAGGTCATCCACGCTGCTCCCGATGCCATCTTCGCCCTCCTGGCCGATGCGTCACGCCATCCCGACATCGACGGCTCGGGCACGGTGAAGCAGGCCAAGACCGACGCTCCGGCCCGCCTGTCGCTCGGATCGACCTTCGGCATGTCCATGAAGATGGGCATCGGATATTCGATGGTGAACACCGTGATCGAGTTCGAGGACAACCGCCGGATCGCCTGGCAGGCGCGTCCGCCGGGCTTCCTCGGCAAGATCTCCGCCGGCCGCATCTGGCGCTACGAGCTCGAGCCGGTCGACGGCGGCACCCGGGTGCGCGAGAGCTGGGACGTCTCGAAGGACCACCAGCGACGCATGCTCAAGCTCGGCAGCCTGCCCAAGAAGACAGAGGCCAACATGGCCAAGACCCTCGACCGCATCGCCGAGCTCACCGAGACCCCGGCCTGACCGGCGCTCTACGATCACCGGGTGCTCCCTGACCTGATGCCGGCCGCCGTCTATGTCGGTGACGGCCGCATCGATGTCCAGGAGCTCCCCGTTCCCGTTCCCGGCCCCGACGAGGTTCTGGTCGAGGTGGCCCAGTGCGGGATCTGTGGCAGCGACATGCATCTCGTGCTCGAGGGCTACGCCCGTCCGGGCACGGTCCTCGGCCATGAGTGGGCGGGCACAGTCGCCACCAGCGGCGCCGCCGTGTCGGACTGGGAGCCCGGGGCCCGGGTGGTGTCGAACCCCACTCCCGGATGCAGGACCTGCCGGCCCTGTCGAGCGGGCCGGCCGTCGGTCTGCCTGGCCCGGGAGGCTCCCGACTTCCTGTCGTTCGGGGGAGCGTTCTGCCGCTACCTGGTGGTGCGGGCCGAACGGCTGCTGCGGCTCCCCGACACTCTCTCCACCCGGGCGGCGGCCCTGACCGAGCCCACGGCCATCGCCGTGCACACCGTGAACCTGTCCCGGGTGGCACCGGGCGACCGTGTCCTCGTCACCGGAGCCGGACCGGTGGGCCTGCTGACCGTGGCCGTGCTGCTGGCGCGGGGCGTGACCGACATCACGGTGTCGGAGCCGTCGGCCACCCGTCGGGCCCGGGCCGCCGCCGTCGGTGCGACCGCCGTCATCGCCCCCGACGCCTTGGCGACCCCGGCTCTCGGCCGACCGGTCGACGAGCCCTTCGCCGTGGCCTTCGAGTGCTCGGGCCACGCCAGCGCGGCGGAGGCCGCTCTCGATCAGCTCGACTTCGCCGGCACCCTCGTCTTCGTCGGCACCGGACGCGACCTCCCCCGGGTCAACCACAACCGCATGATCGTGCTCGAGCTCAGCATCATCGGGGCCTACAACTACGACGACGAAGGCTTTCGTCCCGCCCTCGAGCTGCTGGCCAGCGGAGCCCTTCCCACCGACCTCCTCATCGAGGCCGAGGACGTGCTCCTCGGTGGCGTCGGTCACGCCATGCAGCGTCTGGCCCAGGGTGAGATCGCCGGCAAAGTCCTCGTGCGACCGGAGGTGTCGTCATGACCGAACGGGCCTTTCGCCCCCGACTCAACCACGTGGCCATCAGTGTCGACCCGGCCGTGCTCGACGACAAGGGCCGGGCCACGGTGCTCGACTTCTACGGCGACGTCTTCGGGTGGACCGAAGGTGACAACACCGGTGAGTCGGGGAACCCCCTGATCCTCTACACCGGTGCGCCGGCGCAGTTCGTCTACCTGCTGCCGGCCGACCCCTTCCTGGTGGCGCCGGCGCTCGACCACTTCGGACTGGAGCTGGCGTCGACGGCCGAGCTCGAGCAATTGGTGGAGCTGGCCCGCGCCTACCAGGAACGCGACGACCGGGTCAGGATCATCGACCCCTCGACACGGGTCACCCACGGACCGACGCATGACTACGTCCTCACCAGTGCCTACATCGGCTTCCTCCTTCCTCTCATGGTCGAGCTCCAGCACCTGCAACGCCTGGAGCGCGATACGTCGTAAAGTGGTCGGACGATGACCACTGCACCGGACATAGGAACGCCCCCGAGCGACACCGAGCCGAACGACAGTGAGCGGGGCGACGCCGATTTCATGATCTTCGGCGGGAACGATCAGGGATTCCTCGAGTACCCCCAGCCCCACTACGCCAAGATGCGGGCCCACCGACCGGTGCTGTGCGTNNGGGCCGCTCTCGACACAGCGTTGCGCAACGCCCAGGTCTACTCCTCGGGCATCGAGGGAGCCCCTCTCGGTAACGAGCGTCCCCTCATCCCCCTGCAGATCGATCCCCCCGACCACCGCAAGTACCGCAAGCTCCTCGATCCCCTCTTCGCCCCCAAGCAGATGGCCGTCCTCGAGCCGCAGATCAGCGCTCAGGTGAACAAGTTCATCGACGGATTCGAGAGCAAGGGCCACTGCGACTTCACCAACGAGTTCGCCATACCCCTGCCCTCCACCATCTTTCTGAACCTCTTCGGGCTCCCGCTGTCGGAGCTCCCCCAGCTGCTCGAGTTCAACGAGCGCACCCAGCGGCCCGAGGGCACCACCAGCGAGGAGCACCTGGCCTACCGGGCCGCCAACGCCGGCGACGTCTACCGCTACTTCGAAGCCGTCATCGCCGAGCGCCGGACAGTTCCCCCGCGCGACGACCTTCTGTCCAAATTGCTCACCACCGAGGTCGAGGGTGAGCGCCTGAGCGACGAAGACGTGGTCGACATCAGCTTCCTCATGATCCTGGCCGGTCTCGACACCATCACCGACACACTGACCTGCAGCTTCAAGTTCCTGGCGGAGCATCCCGCCCACCGCCAGCAGATCATCGACGACCCGTCGGTCATCCCGTCGGCCGTGGAAGAGCTGTTGCGGTGGGAGACGCCGGTGATGTCGATCATCCGGGTGGCCCAGGCCGATGCCGAGATCGAGGGCTGCCCCGTGAGCAAGGGTGATTTCGTCCTCGCTTGTCTGGGGTCGGCCAATACCGATGAACAGGAGTTCGAGAACGCCGGCGAGGTCGAGTTCACGCGCAACCCGAACCGCCACATCGCCTTCGGTGGAGGCATCCACCGCTGTCTCGGATCCCATCTGGCCCGCCAGGAGCTGCGGGTGGCACTACGCGAATGGCACCGCCGCATCCCCCACTACGACCTGCCGGCCGACTTCGTCCCCGAGTACTCCGACGGGCTGCGTTCGGTCAGGAACCTGACTCTTCTCTTCCGCCGCTGACGCCCGTCGACGGACCCGTTGGTCAGACGAGACGGGTGTGCGGGGTCGATGCGACCGTCCCGGTGTCACGTAACTCGCGGACGGCGGGAACGGGATCGGGATCGGCGAACAGACGCTCGTCGCCGTAGTCGGCGGGACGACCGGTGGCGTCGAGTGTCCAGCACGAGGCCTCGAGGGCGATGCCGTTCGGGTCGGTGAAATAGACCGACCGGATGAAGCCGTGGTCGACCACGTCGGTGATCTCGCACCCGGCCGACTTGAGACGGTCGCGCAGGGCCATGAGGGCGTTCTCGTCGGGCAGGTTGAACGACAGGTGGTCGAACTGGACGGCCCGGGGATCGGGGACTCCGGCCGGCTTGGCGAAACTGTCGAGGGCGATGCCCGAGTACTCGAAGAAGGCGACCGTGTTCTCGGGCCCGAACTCGAAGAAGTAGTGGCGGAACTGCGGGGTCCCGATGGTGGCCACGAGCCGGGCACCGAGCACGCCGTGATAGAAGCGCACGGTGGCGTCCATGTCGGCCGTGATCAGCGCCAGGTGGTTGATGCCCCTCCAGCGGGGACCCTCTTGGGTGTCGTGGGCGTCCTGGGGATCGCTCATGGACCCCTCCTCTCCGACCCCGGGTGGGCCTGGAATGCCCCCACCACGATAGTTCCCGGCCGGCGCCACGGGGACCGGCCGAACGGTGGTGGTGAGGCGCACGAAGAGATCCCCACCCACCGGTAACGTCAGCCCCAGCACGGCTGACCTGGCGCCCCCGGGGAATGCCCGAGGAGTACACCCCGAGGAGTAGACGGTGAAGAGAACCATCCCGGAGTTCCTGCGGCGGACGGTGGAGCAGGTCCCGGACAAGACGTGGCTGCTCGCCTCCGACGGCGGCCGCTTCACCTATGCACAGGCCCTCGAACGGGTGGAGAGGGCCGCCAGCTGGTTCCGGGCGGCGGGGGTCGGACCGGGGGACCGGGTTCTCGTGACCGCCCGCAACACCCCCGACTACCTGTGGACATGGCTGGCCCTGATGGAAGTGGGCGCCATCTGGGTGGCAGTCAATCCGGCGGGAACCGACGACGAGCTGGCCGGGCTCGTCGGCCAGGTGACACCGCGCCTGATCGTCTCCGACGCCGAGCTGATGGCCGTCGGCGGTGTCGGCGGGGACGGAGTCGCCCGGGTGGAGGTGAGCGGGCTCTTCGAGACGGCCGCCGACGGCCGGGGGCCGGCGGCCAGCGATCCCGACGACGTGGCCGTGATGATCCCGACATCGGGGACCACAGGCCGGTCCAAGCTGGTCATGCAGACACATCGGGCTTACGTCATGGCCGGGGAGGGGTTCCCCTCGTGGATGGGGCTCACCCCCGACGACCGGCTCATGACGTCGTTGCCGCTCTTCCACATCAATGCCCCGGTGTACTCGGTCCTCGGATCGATGGCCACGGGCGCCAGCCTGGTCCTGCTCGAGAGCTTCTCGGCCAGCGGGTTCATCGAGGCGGCCCGGCGCTTCGATGCCACCGAGTTCAACGCCATCGGGGCCATGCTGGAGATGCTCATGCGCCAACCGCAGAGCCCGGACGACGCCGACAATCCGTTGCGGATCTGTTACACGGGACCGTCACCGGCCCGGCGACGCCATATGGAGATCGAGGAGCGGTTCGCACTGGAGCTCGTCTGCGGTTACGGACTGTCGGAGACCCCCTACGGACTCATCTGGCGCCGGGGCAGCCGCCCCTTCGGCACCCTCGGTTCGGTCCGCCAGCATCCGGAGCTCGGTCATGTGAACGACGCCCGGGTCATGGACGAGGGCCGAGAGGTGGGCCCCGGCGAGGTGGGCGAGCTCGAGCTGCGCAATCCGGCGGTCATGAAGGGCTACTACGAGATGCCCGACGAGACCGCAGCGGTGCTCGTCGACGGCTGGATGCGGACCGGGGACCTGGTGTGCGTCAACGACGACGACACCTACACCTTCGTCGGGCGGCGAAAGCAGGTCATCAGACGCCGGGGCGAGAACCTGTCCCCGCTCGAGGTCGAGGAGGTCCTCCAGTCCCACGACGACGTGGCCGAGGCGGCCGTCATCGGGGTGCCGTCGGAGCTGTCGGAAGAAGACATCAAGGCTTTCGTGGTGGCGGCGCCGGGCCGGACCATCGCGCCGGCCGATCTGCACGGCTTCGCTCTCTCCCGGCTGGCCCGCTTCAAGGTGCCCCGCTACCTGGAGGTGGTCGACGAGCTTCCCCACACCCCGACCGGTCGGCTGGCCACCCACCAGCTTCCCCAGGAACGGACCGCCGGGGAGCTCGACATGGAGAACCTCGACATGGAGAACACTGGGAGCGCCACACCCGGACGGGCGGGGTCGAGCAGCACGACGGGAGAACAGCGATGACGGCGAACGACGACGCGTGGCTGTCCACATGGATCGGATCGTCGACTCCGGACCGGATCACAGTGGGCGGGCGCGATCTGGCCGCCGACATCATGGGACGGCTCACCCTCACGGAGCTCGCCTACCTCCTGATCACCCACCGCGAGCCGACGGCCGGCCAACGACGGTTGCTCGACGCCGTTCTCGTTTCCCTGGCCGATCACGGCCTGACGCCGAGCGCGCTGGCGGCGCGACTGACCTTCACGGGCGCCCCCGAAGCGGTGCAGGGCGCCGTGGCCGCCGGACTGCTCGGTGCCGGCAGCGTCTTTCTCGGACCGGCGGGCGACACCGCTCAATTCCTGTCCGACGCGCTGAGGGCTGGCGCCCAGTCCGCCGGCGTCGGTGATGGCGACGGTGACGGCACCGACGACCGAAGCGATGACATCGAGAACGGAGCCCTGCGGCGCATGGCGGTCGAAGCCGTGCAGGGATGTCTGGAGGCCGGCAGACGGGTTCCCGGTCTCGGACACCCGGTGCACCGCCGCGAGGATCCGCGCACAGTGCGCCTGTACGAACTGGCGAACGAAGAAGGTTCGCTCGGCTCCCACATGCGCCTGCTCGAAGTAGTGCGCGACGTGCAGACGGAGTCGAGCGGCAAACGTCTGCCCATCAATGGGGCCGGGGCGGCCGGGGCGGCACTGGCCGATATGGCCATACCGCCGACCAGTGTGCGGGGATTCGTCCTCATCGCCCGCACGGCCGGACTGGTCGCCCATCTGGCGGAAGAGGTCGAGCACCCCATTGGTATCCGGCTATGGCAGGAAGTGGAGCACCGGGCCGGTGACAGCGTGGCGACGACGCCGCCCGATCTTTGATGCGTGGGGGACTCAGCCGATCACGCGCGTTCGCCTGTGGGTGACGTCAGGCGGCGGGCAGAGAACCCGGTGCCGTCGGAAGATCCACGATCTCCTCGTAGCGTCGACGGGCTTCGATCCTGCTCACCTCGAAGTCGTCGAGAGCGCGCAGTTCGTTGATGTCGTGCTCAGAGACGGTGGCAAAGGCTTCGGCGACCTGTCGGGAGAGAGAGTCGCTCATCGCGCCCTATCCTTTCAGGTTCTCGGTCCGGCAGGGCGACGTTCGTGAGGCATGAACAGAGGTACGGACCGGTCCGGCATAAGCCTGAAGCAACGGCACCCACCGTGCTCGTGCGTTCGTCGACGAACGACCACGGTGCGTGACACTCGTTCCATTCCCGGTGCGATTCGGCCGATCGGGACCGATCCGTGGGCCCCGACTTAAGGCTGTAGCCAGTCGTTGATGGCCCGACGGGCACTGATCTTCACGTCGTCGGGCGCGCCGCTGTGGTCGATGGAGGCGCGTGCGCACGACGCCAGCGCGGTGTCGTCGAGACCGAGACGTTCCCGACACAGCACGTACTCGTCGAGCAGACCGACGCCGAAGAGAAGCGGGTCGTCGGCGTTGATGCTGCAGGGCACGCCGGCGTCGAGGAGGTACGGGAGGGGATGGGCATGGAAGCCATCCACGACGGCCAGGGAGACATTGGACGTCGGGCAGACGTCGAGGCAGACCTGGTCGTCGGCCAACCGATCGAGCAGAGCGGCGTCTTCGGCGGCCCGGACTCCGTGCTGGACGCGATCGGCCCCGAGAGCGTCGAGTGCGCCCCGGACAGAATCGGGACCACCGTGCTCGCCGGCGTGGGGGGCACTGATGATGCCGGCCGCCCGGGCGATGTCGAAGGCGGCGCCGAAGGGTTCCGGCGCCCCGGCGGCCTCGTCGTTGGCCAAGCCCATGGACACCACGCCCTTCCCGGCGTAGCGGGCGGCCACCGTGGCCTGCTCGATCGCCCGCTCGGGGGGCAGGGTGCGATCGGTGGAAATGAGCCAGCCCACCCCGACGCCGGTGACGGCGGAGGCCCGGCGTCCGGCTTCGATGAGCGTGTCGAGGACGAACTCGTCGGGGCCGAGAGTGGCGTGCCCGCGCAGGTGGATGGCGGGCTNNGGCGCCGTCGGCGGCCGCATCCTCCACCACCTCGGTGACGAGGCGGACAAGATCGTCGACGCTACGGATGGCGGCCCGGGCCGTGATGTAGAGCTTCTGGAAATCGGCGAACGAGGTGTAGCGGGCAGCGATGGTGGGAACGGGAGTGCCCTGCGATTCGCACAACTCGTACAGGGTGCTCGGACGCATGGCTCCCTCCAGATGGACATGGAGGTGGGCCTTCGGTAGCTCGACGAGGGGGCGGGGCGTGGTCGTTGTCATGGGTTCTCTCCTGGGCACGTCGAAAGGTCAGGTCCTTTCGCCGCGAGCCGGGATCAGCCGACCCTTCCCCTCAGGTCAGCTCGTGACAGACACATCCTATGGGGCCGTGAGCCTGACGCAATGGACGGTTGCCGCCGCTCAGCCGAAGGGTGGATTGACGGTGTCCACCCCGTGCAACCCCGACGCCGTGCGGTAGGCGATCGACTGCGACGACGGCGACGTCCACGAGAAGGAACCCCCCGGGGGGATCGGTGGTGATGTCACCGGGAGGTACTCGAAGATCACCTGCTCGGTCTGGTCGGTGAGGTTCGTCCATGTCACAGGGATCTTCGGGTCCGAGAACAACCGGGCCGGCAGGAGACCACCAGCGGAGATGATGATCTGCTGGCCGTCGTCGATGTTCGGCGCGATGGGCGTGGTCCCGATCTCGGTCGGCACCGCCACGACCTTTCCTCCCACATCGACGTGGGAGGATCGGGCGATCTGAGCCGCACTGGGACCGGTTGGTCGCCGACCGAGGGCCGTGGTCGTCGAGCTCTGGTGCGATCTCGGCACGCCGGCGTGCGATGACGAGTCACAGCCGGCACTCAACGCTACGCTCAGCACGAAAGCTCCCACGGCTCCTAGCTGAGCGGGACTTCGCCGCCGCCAGCGACCCGGTCGGTGCGTGAACATCGATGTCATCGGAATCCCGGGGTGGAGAATGTCACATGGTCGCCGGTAGGAGTTGGGCTAGGGATCCGAAACACAGCACGGCCACGGCGAGCAGAACAGGGGTGGTCATGAGGTAGATGGGCCACGGCCTGCGCCACCGCTGGTAGAGCACGATGGTGAAGATCACCCCGGCCACCAGCACGATACCCCAGAGGATCATGGGAATCAGAGCCCGATGATCCCCGGACAGCGCCCGCTGAGATGCCGGCGGGATACCGATGGCCACCACCTTGATATCGGCCGGCTTGCTCACCATGGCGGCGACGGCCACGACCCGGTCGGTGGGGGTCAACGACTCGTCGGACGTCACCAGGGTAAGGCGGGCGTCGGCCGTGGGCACCACCGGGTCGGCCTGGCCGGGACGAACCACCCGCGTGGAGATAACTCGGTATGTGAAGACACCGAGTCCGCCGACGATCCTGACCATGTCGCCCCGGTGCAGGCCACCGATCCCGGCGAACGGCTGCCCGTACAGAAGGCGCCGGCCGGCGATGACCGTGTTGCCGAGGACGCCCGGGGGGGCCGAACCGGGCATGAGACCGGGGCCGAGCGCCAGGTCCGGCGCGCTCGTACCCGCTACCACCACTTGCTGTAGATGGAGCGCAGGAATCTGCAGGATCGCCACTGGATGGCCTTCAGGCGGGATCTTTCCCGACAATGCCGTCAGACCCGCCTTGCCCGAGAGCCCCGACAACAGCCGGTGCTGGGCCTGCGCGTGTTGCAAGGCGGTGAACCCGAAGAGGTAGCCGACGAGGAGGGCGACNNTTGGTTCTCCTTCGCTTGTCGCCGACGGCACCACGGGCGCGGTTTCGAGGTGGTTGACGCCGGGTGGGAGTAATTCGACGACAGGCCGGGGCACGCCCGTCGCCGTCGGCGGGATCGGGGGCTGGGGCGGGATGGGCGGCGGTGCGTCCACTAGGTGCGGTCCGGTCACGTCGGCGTGTCCGCCGTCGGCCGTCGCCGCTTCCGGAGCAGGCCCAGGAGCGTCGGACCGATGATGATGGCGCCGGCGCCGAGGCCCAGGAGCACGACAAGCAGCAAGCGGCCACCGGGCGCATCCAGACCGAAAAAGTCGGCGATCTGTGTCTTGGCCTTCGGCGGCGTGGCGCTGACCGGAGTCTTGGGCGAAGCCTGAACCGTGCCCGACGACGCCATCACGCCACGGTCCAGGACGCCGGTGCCGAGGCTGCGCGTTCCCTGACCGGACGTCCTGAACACGTTCGAGTCACCCGATCCCGTCGAGCCTGATCCCGCCGACGGCAGTTTCGACTGCCCACCGGCGGCACCCGGGGTGGACGTCGAGCNNACGGAAGATGTCGAGAGCGGTGGCGCGGCCGGGAAGTCGGCGTTCAAGGTGGTCATGGCCTGCATGGCCAGGTTCTTCGGCAGGGGGAGGAGGCCGGTGGGAACGCCGGACCCGTCCGCCGACGTTGTCACTGCCAGCACGCTGCGCAACTCGGTGCTGACGGCAAAGGCCGTGCTCGACGGCAAATTGGTCGGCACCACCGCGTACACGACCGTTGGGGTCGGGTAGGCCGCCGCGTCGGTGTCAGCGTAGTTGTACGTGAGAACACCGTCTGTGGGGTTCACCGTGGCATCGGCCAGGGCGGCGTCGACGGACTGCTCGGTGGGAGCAACGAAGTCCCCCGCCGCGTTCTCGAGGCTGGCCACGTCGAGCCCGTAGTAGAGGGCCTCGTACCAGTTCATGGTGGCGAACGCCGCCGTCCGCGCCGGCACGACACTGGCCAGCTCGTTCTGGACGTCCCGGGCCTGGGCGGCGGGAGTGCTCGCCCCCACCCAGTCACCCGTGATCGAGAGCCCGGGAAACTGGTCACCGGTGGGACACGTGAGCTTCTGCGCCTTGTTCGACCACGAAGCCGCCTCGAGCACCTGAGCGGCGGCTTTGCCTTCCGTGTCGGCCTGACCGGCGATGGTCACACCCTCGTCCGGTGTGGCGCACAACCAGCTGAAGAATTCGTCGGTCACCCCGGCGTTGTCGGAACGGACGTTGGCCCAGTACGACGTCTGGGGAAGGAAACCGGTGACGGCGTTCAGCGCTTCCAGCGCCGGACAGGGCTTGAGTTCGGTCGGCTTGCCCGGCGATGGATTGGCGCAGCTCTGGCCCGCCAGTGGATCGGCGGAACCGGGAGAGCTGTCCTGCAAGGAGATGAGGCCGGCCACCATGTCCGGAGTGAGGGCGAAGGTGGCGTCGGGGTACAGCACGAAGGGATTGGTCGTCTCCGATTGGTTGGCACTGAAACCGACCACGTCGGCGGAGGCGGCGACGGGGATGTAGGCGTAGGTGGTACCGGACCCGGTCAGCGCCGTCTGCTCGTCGGCGGCCTGGGGGTCGTCGGTGAAGGCGATCTGCACCGATCCCGAGGCGAGGGCCTGCACGGCGGCCACCGAGTCCTCGGCGGTGTTGACGGGGATGGCCGGATCACTGCCCACGCAGCTGGCCGGGGCCGTCTGGGTGAGAAGCCCTTCTATGCCGAAGTCACTCTCGGAGTTGACCACACTGCCCTTGGGACACCCATTGTTGGACGGGACGAAGCTGATGGGGATAACGGCGGTGTTGGCGGTATCGGGCGTGAGAGCGCCGTCGAGGGCGTCGTCGAACACGTCCAGGGAGCAGGGGTCGGAACTGTCACAGAAGAACGACCCGGTCGAGGTGGGATCGCCGGGAACCTCACCGGAGAGAGCGGCGTTGCCGCCGTCGTTCTCGACCTCCTGGATCTGATAGCTGACGAGGGCCGTGCCATCGGAGAACACAGGAAGCTGCTGGGGTGCGGGCGACACGGCGCATCTCGGCGGTGCGTTGGCCAGAGGCGTCGTGTCGGCGCAATACCACACCACGGGAGTATCGGCGGCGGGGAAATCGTAGAGGTCCACGAAGACGTATTGGGCGCTCCCCGTCGCCGCCAGGTTCGACGTGGGGCCGGCCTCTACGGTGGGGCACGGACTGGTGGCGCACGGAATCGTCACACACGTGTATCCGTTCTGGCACGGCGGTGCCGACGTGTCGTGCGCCGTCGCCGCCGACGCCGGCACCGACGGCGTCAACGTCACCGCCACCAGGGCGGCACCCAGCAGCCACACGATGGACACCGCCACCCTCAGGGGCCGGTGATGGTGCGACACTGCATGTTGAGGCCGGGTCATGATGCTCCTCGAAGTGGACCTTGTCGGCGGCGCCGGCGTATGACCAACGCCACCACGGGTGGAAGCACAACTGCCGCCGCGAACCCGAGCGACCATTCCACCATGGCCGTTGTCGAGATCGGCCGCCGCAACAGGCCGTCGACCGTTCCGTTCAGGGCGAATCCAACAACCTGACCGTTGGAGAGGGTCTCGCCCGGCGACAAGTCCTTGGTGCCTTTCGTCGTCCCCGCCGTCGTCGTCCCCGCCGTCGTCGTCCCCGTCGCACTTGAGCTCCCCGTCGTGCCCGCTGTCCCGGGCGAGCCTGACGAGGAGGACGACGGCCCTCCGGGTCCGGAGCCTTTGGCCGTACCCGGCGACGAGCCGCCGTTGCCGCCCGGCGCCGAGCCGCCGTTGCCGCCCGGCGACGATCCCGACGGGACGGTTCCATCGAAGAGAGCGACGTAAGGGTCGTTGCATGTGTTCGAGTTGACCGTGGCCGGCGGCGCGGCGGCGCCGTTGATCCGGGATATGGCCTGGAAGTCGTCCTCGACCAGGTTGGGCGGGAGAGGCGAGTACCCCAGCTGTTGGGCGGACTGCTGTCCCTGGCAGGCGATGAACTCGATGAACCGGCCGAGGACGGCGCCCTTGCTCGGGTTCATCTGCCCTTCGGGGGTGACGAGATAGCTGTAGGCAGAGATCGGATATGCGTTGGGGTCCGTGTCGGTGTAGACGCCACTGAGGAGCTGCTCCAGGTCGGGCTCCAAAGTCGCCTTCAACAGAGCTTCCGCATCATGGAGGGCCGATGGCTGGACGAAGGCGTCACCGGGCAGGTTCTGTACGGCGGCGCAGGGGTCGTGGTGCAGCTGGGCGTACGCCGTCTCGACGTAAGTGATGCTCCCCGGGTTCGAGTACACGTAGTCGGCGGCCACGTCCGATCCACTCTCCCCGTTCCAATTGGAGAAGTCATACCCGGTGTGGTTGCCGCTTCCCTGGGGGAACGGCCAGATGGCCTGGGCTCCGCCGGGGAAGTTGAGTGTGGACGTGTACTTGGCCCAGTCGGAGGGGTCGATGGTGTTCAGGTAGTCGGAAAGGATGTAGTTCTCGCCCGACGCGTCCGTGCGGAAGACCGTGACGATGGGGCTGTTGTCTCCCGCCAGCTCGCCGTTGAGACCACCGGTCGCCAGCTGACCCCACGAGGTGATCGTCCCCGTGAAGATTCCCATGATCTGGGCTGTGGTCAGCTGCAGCGACGTGATCTGTTGGCCACCGATCGGGTTGGGGACGTTGTAGTCCATGCACGTGGCGCCGGCCACCGTCGGCAGATACTGGTAGGCATAGCCGGGGGGCGGTGTGTATTGGGCCTGGTTCGTGCTGTAGCCGATCTCGGTGGCGCCAAAATCGACCTGCTGCTGGGCGAACTCGTTCAGACCGGTGACCGACGACGATGTCTGGTAGTTGATGTTGTCACCGTTTACCGCCTCCACCTGCGCCACCCACTGGTCGAGCGCCACCGCCGCGTAGCTGGATCCCGACCCGGTGATGGTCGGGCCGGCGGCGGCCGCCGGACCGACGGCACAAGCCAACGGGACCACGGCGCCGACTGCCCCTACGAACAGGGC
>PKWD01000106.1 GCA_003131945.1 Acidimicrobiaceae bacterium | reverse complement strand
GTCGCGATCGCGGGTGGACGTCGTCGGTCGCTGGTTGGGCTCGGTCGGTTCGTCGGTCACGGTGCCACCGACCCGAAGTCGGCGAAGCCCGACGGGTCGTGGCGGCCGAAGGTCCCGTGTTCGAACATGCCCCAGCCTTCGGCTCCGTCGCAGACGGCCCGGGCCACGTGGTCGACGACACTGAACGGCACCCGGCCGGCCACGGCGGGGTCGTTCATGTCGAGATCGAGAGCCTCGACCCAGCCGCGTCCGCGCCATTGGCCGTGACCCCAGTCGGGGTCTCCGCCGTAGCCGGCGCCGCAGTTGAGGGCCACGAAACCGAGGGTGTCGATCTCCACTGTCACCGGTTGACCGCCCCGCTCGGTCAGGTGGATGACGGCCCCCTCGGGGTGCCGTGTGCCGGGGCGGTAGCGGATCTCGAAGCGCGGCCAGCCGAGCTGCTCGGACGGCCGCCCTGATGCGGCCGGCCAGACGCGCGTCGCCTCGTTCAGGATCCGCGTCCCGTCGCCGCGCTCCTGGGCGATGATGATCAAGGCGAACTCCTCGAAGCGCAGGGGGGCGTAGACCCACCAGAACCCGAAGTCCTCGGCGGGCTCGGCCGCCGCTCGGCCGGCCGGTTCGGGTTCGCCCACGGGGCGGATNNCGACCGGTCCCGGGTTCCGAGCCACCGGTCGTCGGAGACGGCGATCTCGTCGCCTTCGATCCGCAGCGTCCCCGACCACGTTCCCACCTGGGCGAAGCGCTGGGCGTCGAGGATGACGCGACCACCCGTGCGCATGATGTGGGACGGTTCGTCGACGACGGGGAAGGACCCCGTCCAGGTCAGATCGAAGCCGAGGGTGTCATGGTCGCATACCACGTGCAGTCGTTGCAGGGGATCGAGGACCTCGATCGAGTAGGGACCCACCTTCTGCACGGTCCGGTCGTCGCCCAGCGCGTCGGACATCCGGACTGACAGTTGACGGTCGCCGTGCCGTACGGTGGCGTAGGCGTCGATGACCCCGAGATTGGGATAGACGCCGAGACCAGAGACGAGGAAGATCTCCCCGGTCCGGTCGTGGGCGTTCAGATAGCAGCGGTCATAGGCGTTGCGGTCGCTCGTCGCCATATGCGCCATGGACAGCGGCGCCTGGTGCACGGGGTACTCGTCGAGCGGGACGGGCATGAGGTCTCCTTGCGGGCACGGGCGGGTCCGACCATGGGCCGGGCGTGCATCATGGCCCCCGGCGTTGTCAAAAGGTAGCGCCACCGGAAGGAGCCCGGTCCTACCTGAGGGTCGGGGGGCCTTGACGGGGCCGTCTTTCTGAGAGATCGGCCCCGGTCGACGAGGTCAGCCGAGGCGGACGGACAGCATGGAGATGGACCCGCCCTCGATTCCCTGCACCGGGTAGGACACGGTTCGTTCCCGACCAGCGGCGATGACATAGAGCAGGGGGAGGAAGTGATCGGGGGTGGGAACGGCCAAGCGGGCGTCGGGGCCCAGCTGCTCGTAGTTGACGAGCGGTTCGTGGTCGCCGGCGTCGAGGAGGCGACGGACCTCGTCGTCGAAACGCAAGGCCCATTCGAAGGCGTGGGCCGGATGGCCGCCCCAGGCATAGGTCTCGAGATTGTGGACGACGTTTCCCGACCCGATCACGAGCACGCCGTCAGACGACAGCGGGCTCAGGGCCGCGCCCAGCTGGTAGTGGAACGACGCCGGCCGGGCCCGGTCGATGGACAGCTGGACGACGGGCACGTCGGCCTCGGGGAACAAGTGGACGAGAACCGACCACGTCCCGTGGTCGAGACCCCAGGTCTGATCAAGGCCGACGTCGAGAGGGGACAACAGGTGGCGGATCTCGCCGGCCAGGGCGGGGGAGCCGGGAGCGGGATACTGCACCTCGAACAGTTCGGGGGGAAACCCGCCGAAGTCGTGGATCGTCCGGGGGTCGGCCATAGCCGTGACCATGGTGGACCGCACGTACCAATGGGCCGAGATGCAGAGCACGGCCCGTGGGCGCGGTAAGGCAACGCCGAGCTCCCGCCAGCCGTCGGTGTAGGCGTTGTGTTCGAGCGCGTTCATTGGATTGCCGTGGCCGACGAAGAGCGCCGGGAGAGGATCGGCCGTCACGGCCCCCAACAGTAAGCCCGAGATGCCGGCGACGAGAAGGCGGCGGTCCTACTGTGCTCAATATGCCCCACGACCCCGGTAACGGTGCCGCCGCCGACGATCTCGAACGGATGGAGGCCAACCGGGCCATGTGGGACGAGCGCGTCCCCATCCATGTCGCCGGCGACTTCTACGCCGTGGAGGAGTTCCGCTCACGAGCCCAACGGCTGACCGTCAGAGAGTTCGAGATCGACGAGCTCGGCGATGTGGACGGCCGGACCCTGCTGCATCTCCAGTGTCACTTCGGTCTCGACACGCTGTCGTGGGGCCGTCTGGGCGCCCGGGTCACCGGGCTCGACTTCTCGGGCCCGGCCGTGGCGGCGGCCACCGCCCTGGCGAGGGACACCGGCATCGACGCCGAGTTCGTCCAGGCCGATCTGTACGACGCCGTCTCGGCCCTCGACGGTCGGCAGTTCGATGTCGTGTATACCGGGAAGGGTGCGATCGGCTGGCTTCCCGACATCCGTCGCTGGGCCGACGTCTGTGCGACCCTCCTCGCCCCGGGCGGCACCTTCTACCTGAGCGAATTCCATCCGGCAGGAAACGTGTTCGCCTGGGAGAGCCTCGAGCTGGAGTTCTCGTATTTCGATCCTGCCCCCACCTTCGACGACAGCTCGGGTACCTACGCAGACTTCGATGCCGTCACGAGCCACAACGCCAGCTACCAGTGGCAACATACGCTCGGCGCCGTCATCACCGCTCTGATCGACGCCGGTCTGCGGATCGAGTTCCTCCACGAGCAGGCTTTCACGCTGTTCCGCCGTTGGCCCTTCCTCGAAGAGAGAGACGACCGTTCCTTTGTCCTCCCCGCCGGGATACCGAACCTACCGCTCATGTTCTCGGTGAGGGCAGTGAAGCGGTGGAATGACGGTCCTACCAACTGAGGACCGAACGACTCGGCCAAGTGAGACCGATCGAACCGGTCGCAGCTGTGAAGGCGACACAAATGGTCGTGGCCCGGTAGGCGCCATGATCCGCCACGCGAATCGCCGAGTCAGTCGAGGGCGTACAAATGCCTGACCCGGTGAGGCATCGTGACGGGCATCTGAAGTCGCGCCCATGGCCAATGTTGTCCCGGGCCAGGCTGGCTCGGGCCGGGAGCCTCAACGATGGCAGGGCTGCCCCTTTTGTCACGGCGCCGGCCGAGTCACACTGTCAACATGGCCATCCCCCGGCTTGTCGTCGCCAGCTTCGTGATCACCGTCGTCACCTTTTCGGTCGCCGGGCTCCCGATCGCCGTTGCCGGCGCTGCCGCCGACACCGTGACCACCTGCTCCGGCACCGGCCCCGGCTCGTTGCCGGCGGTCGTAGGGAGTGCCGCCTCCGGCGACACCATTTCTTTCTCGGTGTCCTGTCCGCCCAGTTCGCCCATCGTTCTCAGCAGCGCCGTGGACATCACCGCCAGCCTGACCATCGAGGGACCCGGCGCCAACAACCTCGCCGTGAGCGGCAACAACGCCGGCAGCGTCTTCGTCGTCGAGTCCGGCGTCACCGGAGCCGTCAACGGACTCACGATCGAAGAGGGAAACGGTGGCGGTTCGAGCGATGGTGGGGGAATCGAGGACCTGCAGGGGGGAACCCTGAGCGTGAGCGACACCACATTCCTCCACAACAGCGGACCCGGCATCGAAGATCGGCAGGGCGGAAATCTGAGCGTCACCGACAGCACGTTCNNCGCCGGCCGGCGTGCCGGTGGCCAAGCATGGCAACCGCGCCGCCACCTCCCAGGCGGGCAGCGCCGACGTGACCGTCACCGACAGCACGTTCTCCGGCAATGCGGGTGGGATCACCACCGCTCTGGGTGGAGACGTGACCGTCACCGGCAGCACATTCTCGGACAACACGGGGTCGGGCGGGATAGACGTCGGAAAATACGGCACCCTGACGATGGCCGACAGCACGGTGTCCGGCAACAGTGCCCAAGTCGGTGGCGGGATCTCAGGTGGCTACCCCTCCACCGTGACCATCACCGACAGCACTGTCTCGGGCAACACCGCCACCCAAGACGGAGGCGGGATCTGGAACTACCTGAACGGAGATCTGTCGGTGACCGACAGCACGGTGTCGGGCAACAGTGCCGGGGGAGACGGTGGCGGAATCTGGAACGGCTTCCATGGAGCTGTGACCGTCGTCAACAGCACCGTGTCCGGCAACACCGCCATGCAAAACGGCGGTGGGATCTACAGCGTCTCCACTCTGACGGCGCTGTTGGCCACCATCGTGGCCGACAGCACGTCAGGACACGACTGCAGTGGCGCCGTCATCGGACGTTGGAACCTCGACGACGATGGCTCGTGCGGATTCACGGCGACCAATCACGGCCAGTCGGGGGTGAACCCTGAGCTCGGTCCCTTGCAGAACAACGGTGGCCCGACCGAGACGCAGGCCCCGGCGATAGGCAGTCCGGCGCTCAACCGGATTCCGCTCGGTACCAAGGAGAACGGCACCATCCTGTGCCCCGGCACCGACCAGCGCGGTGTAGCGCGCCCGCAAGGCACCAAATGCGACATTGGCGCCGTCGAGCCCGTGCTTCGTCCACCGGCCATCACCAGCCCGAACCATGCCGCCGCCACCGTCGGAGCTCCCTTCTCCTTCACGGTGACCACGGTCGGGACGCCGACGCCGTCCATCACCGAGAAAGGCACACTGCCGGTGCACGTCACGTTCGTCCACCACGGTAGCGGTACGGCCGTCATCTCGGGCGAGCCCACAACAACTGGCGTCTACCACCTGAAGATCACGGCCACCTTCGGACAAGTCCGGACGAGGTACACCGTGATTCAGGCCTTCACGCTGACGGCACGACGGGTCCCCCTGCACAGGCGACCCGAAGGCGCTGAGACGCGTTGATCATCGTGAGGGGGCGACAGACCGGGCGCATGGGCCAGAACGACCAGCCGGCCCCCTCACGTCAGGGGTCGTGCTGAGAGCCGTCAGCTTCTTCGGTCTCACCCGTCTCTGAGAGTTTCCGATGCATGTCACCTTGCAGGGCGGATTTGTGGCCTCTGAGGAGGGCGATCGACGAAGTGATTCCGGTGTCCCAGTCGCCGACGAGCTCCCAGGCCCGGGCGATCCCGNNCGATGAGGAGTGAGGCGATGAGGACGTTCCCGATCTGGGCCAACAGCGAACTCCGATGGGGATTGACCACCAGCTCGATTCCGAGAGCGAGCTCGAAGCCGAAGGCCACCAGAAGAATGATGATCAGGTAGAGCTGGGGGCGACGTTGCGGCCGTAGTGCAGGGAGGGTGAGGGTGGTGCGTACTCCGGCGGCCGTGAACAGGATGCCGATCACGCCGAGGATGGCGGCCGGATAGCCGATGTTGGTTCCGGGCACGAGACCGAAGAGCGACACGGTGAAGGCGTTGGTGAAAGCCAGGAGCGAAGCAGCGGCCCTGAACTCACGGATGACGGGCGGATGAGATCGGGAGCGGCTATTCGACACCGACATGGCCACGAACAACAGGCCGGTGAGAGTGGCCGCCGAAGTGGCTATGACTGTGAACAGGTCCCTCGAGTCCCCGAGCACCACATCGCAACACCACCGACACGGGTGTCAGTTCTGTCGCTGCCGCGCTCCTGCAACCGTCGGCGTCGCCGGCGGCGACAAATCTAAATCTGTCTGAACGGCCAAGGTCGGTATGTTTCGGTAGCGTCGTTGTCAGTGCTACGCCCCCGACGTCTCCGCCGGTCACGATCGACCATGGTGCCGGTCGCCCTCCTGTCCGTGATCGGTGCTCTGGCATCGTGCAGTGCGACGACAGCGCCGGGCCCATCGACACCCCCCTCTGGTGACTCGCACCGGCCCGGGTCCGAGGGCGCCGCCAGCTCCGCCGCCCACCCCACCACAACGACAACCGCCGTACCGACCACGACACCAAGTCCGACCACAACGACGATCCCGGTCTTCGCCGGTACCGTATCGCCCGTCACGGCCGCCGACGTGTCCCGGTCGTGGCACGCCGGGTGCCCGGTCGGCCCCCAGGACTTGAGTCTCCTCCACATGAGCTACTGGGGTTTCGACAACCAGCCCCACGTGGGCACGATGGTGGTGGCGACCTCTGTCACCGGCGCCGTGCTCCGCGTCTTCGCCATGTTGTATGCCGAGCGGTTCCCCATCCACCAGATGGTGCCGGTCGACGTCTACGGCGGCAGTGACCCGGCGTCGATGGCGGCCGACAACACTTCCGGCTTCAACTGTCGCTACGCCGTGGCTCCGGGGCCGCCCCAATGGTCGGTGCACGCCTACGGGGAAGCCATCGACGTGAACACGGTGGAAAACCCCTACTACGAGGACGCCCGGTGGCAGCCCCCCGCCGGTGCCGCATTCTCTGACCGGTCCGACATCCGGCCCGGCATGGCCTATGCCGGGGGCGAACTCGTCGCCGCCTTCGCCTCGGTCGGATGGCAGTGGGGTGGTCGGTGGACCGGCAGCCCCGATTACCAGCACTTCTCCGCCACCGGCGGTTAGTTACCCACCGGTAGCCGTTTCTCGGTGCAGAAGCGCATACTGATGGAGACACGCGCCTCGAAAGGGTCGTTACGTTTTTCTACCCGCACGAGTGGAGGTGTCTTCGATGATCACCCGTCAGAAGATGAGGACAACGGTCGATGACGATGTCATCGACTCCGATGACATCGAGTCCGAGTTGTTCCTCTCCACACGGGAGATGGGAGTCTCGTGCTTTGCTCTTCCCGAGGTTGAGTTCGAAGCAGCCACTGACGACTGACCGCTCCCGACGGGAGGGGCCCGATCAGCCGGCCAGGCCCCGCCCGGTGACGAGGGGCAGGTCGAGGGCGGTGAGGAGTCCCGGCTCTGCCGCAATGACGGCCGGCACGGCGTTCACCAGTCGCATGGCCGTGGCCTTCAGGCCCGCCGTGTTGTGGTCGCCGTCGCTCCCGAGCATCTGGAGGTCGAGGGTGTAGTTGGGTTCCCCCGTGATGGTGACGCGGTAGCCGCCCTGGCCCAGGGGCTGGGGCCAGTCCGGTGCGATGTCGTCGCGCAGCCGGGTGACGTGCTCGAGCACGACCACCGCCTTGCCCGCCCGCATGCCCCGCACCTCGAACCGCAGAGCTGCCGCCGTTCCCTTCTCGATGGTGCCCGAGGCGATGGTGAATGTCTCCGGAGCGGGCAACCGGACGTAATGCTCCTCCACCGAGTCGAGCTCCACCCCGATGCCGGCCGCCAGCTGCCGGACCACGCTGCCCCACGCCATGGTCAGGACCGTCGGCTGCAACAGCATGGGGATGTCGTCGAGCGGTCGCCCGAAGCCCATGATGTCGAAGATCACCATGGCCTGGTCATAGGTGGCGTAATTGAGGATCTCGAAGCAGCGGATCTCGTCGATCCGTTCGCACACGCTCGTGAGCACGAGCGGCAGCCAGTCGTTGGCGAAGCCCGGGTCGATACCGTTCACCCACAACGACACCCCGCCGGCGGCCGCCGCCGAGCGGAGGGGCTCGATCATGGAGTCGGGAACGGTGCCCTCGGGATACTGGAGGAACACCGGCCCGCTGGAGACGACGTTGATGCCGGCGGCCAGGAGATGGCTGATGTCGTCGATGGCCTCCTTCAACCGGTTGTCGGCCATGGCCGTGTGCACGATGCAGTCCGGTGCCAGGGCCAGGATGGCATCGACATCATGCGTTGCCGCCACCCCCAGCTTCCGGTCGAGCCCGGCCAGCTCGCCGGCATCGCGTCCGGCCTTCGCCTCACTCGACACCCACACCCCGACCAGCTCCAGGTCGGGCCGGGCGTCGATCCCGACCAGCGCGTGCCGACCGACGTTCCCCGTCCCCCACACCACCACTCGCTGACTCATCGGATCCCCCTTCGCCCTGCATCACCGGGTCACATTCACTCACCGACTTGGCCGCTGGCCGGTTACAGATCGGGCATCCCCATATCAAGATTGGGGTGGTCGAGGCCACCGTCGACTTCGACGACCTTCCCCGTCACGTAGCCGCCGGCCGGCGAGCACAGGTAGACGATGGCGGCGGCGATGTCCTCGGGCTCTCCGATCCGCCGCAGCGGTGTTTCCTTCTCCATGGTCGTCCGCAGGTTGTCGTTCGTGAGCACGACCTCGAGGGCCGAGGTGGCCACCGAACCCACGGCGATGGCGTTGACCCGGATCCGCGGAGAGAGATCGGTGGCCGCCAGCCGGGTGTAGTGGGCCAGCGCCGCCTTGGCCGTCCCGTAGGCGACGAAACCTCGGGCCTGTGTCCGCCCCATGGCCGAAGAGATGTTGACCACCGAGCCACCGTCGCCCTCGAGCATGAGCGGAACGGCGGCCCGGGTGAGAGCGTGGGCCGTGGCCACGTTGAAGTGGAAGGCCTGCTCGAGAAAGCGGGGCGACGTGTCCAGGAATCCCCTCGGCATGGTCCCGCCCACGTTGTTCACCACGATGTCGAGCCGGCCGAATTCCTCGTAGGCCGCCGGGGCCAGCGCGGCCACGGCCTCGAGGTCGTTCAGGTCGGCCTGGACCACGAGGACCCGCCGCCCGGCCGCTTCGATCCGGCCGGCCACCTCGGCCAGCTGGTCCTCGGTCCGGGCCGAGATGACGACGTCACACCCGGCCTCGGCCAGGGCCAGAGCCGTGCCCGCCCCGATCCCACGTCCGGCCCCGGTGATCACCGCCACCTGATCCGTGAGACGAAAACGGTCCAGAATCATCGTCGCTCCCCTTGTCGGCCGCCGGGCCAGCCGAGACAGTAGCAGCCAAAGTGAAACGTGTTTCAGCTAGTCGGCGAGGTCGGCCTCGGCCGTGATCCGGGTCGGATGCAGCCGAACGAGCAGCTCTCCGGGCACCGCGTTGCGTTCCCCGTAGACGTCGGCCCGGTCCTCGCCCATGTAGCGGCCACCGATGATCCCGGCCCACCGTCGCAGCTCGCCGACGTCCTCGACGAGCTCGACCGTCCCTTCCACGATGACGAACGAGAAGGGCGGCCGTTCGTCGTCGACGCACAGCGCCACCCGCCGGTCGCGCCGCAGCGCCTTGCCCTTCACCGTCTGCGCGCCCGTGTTGAAGAGGATCTCCCGGCCGTCGACGGCGAACCAGACGGGCGCCACATGCGGGCTTCCGTCGGCCCGTACCGTGGCCAGCTTGCCCGTGTGCGGCGGCACCGACCCGAGGAACGACCACGCCTCGTCCTCGGTCATCTTGTGGGCTGGCATGCCGTCCTCTCTACCCGATCTCGTTCTCGGCTCTGCGCTGCGGCCCTTCACTCCGGCCGGCGAACAAGTTGGCCGAGCGGGCCAGGTCGATCTGCACCTGGCGTTGGCTCTCGAGGAGCTGATCGGCCCAGAGCATCTGCAGGGTGGTCCGCAACCGGTCACCGCGACCCATCGCCCGGGCGTCGTCGAACGCTTCTCGCAACACGTCGTGCAGTGTCTCGTCGTAGGTCGGTGGCGGATCGAGCGCGCCGCGTCGGTCTGCCAGCATCTCGGCGAACTCTTCGTACCAGCGGTGACTCGACGCATACGAATCGCGCAGGACCGCCCCGGCCACGGCGACCGATTCCAGCTCGGGCCGGCCCGGTTCCAAGGGTGACGCCGGCAGGGTGGCCAGCGTGTAGGCCGCCAGTCGGATCCGGTTGGACCCGGTAAAGAGGGTGGCCACCGTCTCGACCGGCACCACCTTCGCCCCCCGCTCGACCAGAAGCTGACGGAAGGCGTCGTCGAGGCGGAGATACGCGCTGTGCGCGGCGCGCTGTGCCGGCCTGATGTCCACCATATGGCTACTGATCGTCAGCCGGTTCACGGCATCGGCCAGGTAGCTCGAGTTCATGACGAAGGCATCGGACAGGGCCCGTCCGAGCGCGGCGGTGGCACCCCGGGGCCAGAACAACACCCCGACCACGACGCTCACGCCGCAGCCGATGNNACACCCCGCACCCGATGGCCACGTCCTCGATCCTGGTCAGGCCGACCGTCCAGCCCGTCGGGTCGATGATGTTGAACAGGATGACGACGACCACCGTGAACCCGGCCTGCCCGGCGGCGAACGAGATCATGGATGGGGCCGCCCCCGACACCAACAAGGCCAACGGGAGAAGCACCCACAACAGCACCAGGTGACCGGAGACGCCGATCATGATGGCCGAGCCCACCACGAAACCCACGGCCGTTCCCGCCACGGCCCGCAGAGCCGTCGAGCCCGTGCCCACGGCATTGGACCGCAGCACCGAGAGAGTCCCGAGCACCACCCAGAAGCCGTGCTCGACACCGCTGATCTCCACCACGGCGACGGCCAGGGCGAGAGCCGCCGCCCCTCGCACCGTGTTGCGGAACCACACCGACCGGAATGTGAGATAGGAGAGCAGCCGCGGCCAGAACAGTTGCGAAGACTCTTCTCCGGCCCCTCCGAGCATCCGATCACCGACGGTCTTGGCTCCGGCCGCTTCGAGGGCGGCGTCAGCCACGATGGACGTGGCGATACCGAGGGCCCTCACGTGGAAGGTCGGATCGAGAGCGGAGGCGATCCCGGCCGCCGGGGCCGTCGTTTCCGGTCGAGGTCCGCTCTCGGCCGCCGCCGCTGTGCTCCCGGATTCGGCGTCGATCAGTGTCGATACCTCGGCGTCGAGCTCGGTGGCGATCACGTCGTCCAATCGTCGTNNACGACGGCCCGGACCGACGGCGCATCGTTGACCGGGTGGGCGTCGCCGTCGCAGGTGAGCGCCGCCGCCAGACCGAGCGTCTCGGCCACCGCGGCGGTGATAGCCCTCACCGGTGAGGAGTCGAGAGACGGCATCTCGTCTCGCACCAGGGCCGCGTTGGCGGCCACCCATTCGACGCGACCGACCAGCTCGGCCAGGGCCACCGCACCTCCAGCGGATCCGACCGGTGGATACGGGGTCCCGGCGAACTGCGTCCGCAACAGCGACAGCTCCGATGTCATCGTCGCCCTGGCCCCTCGGTCGCGCCGGCCCTCGGCATGAGCGGCCGCCAGCCGGCCGACGGCCGACATGGTGGCCGACAGGCGTCGGCGGAGGCTGTCGTGCCACGGGGTGGGCCAGATCATCAGGCAGGCGGGGATGCTGAAGGCCCCGGCGAAGGCCCAGCCCACCAGCCGGGGGCCGACGGCGGCCGCCGGCTGGGCCACAGCCACCGGAAGCACGAAGATCAGCAGTGCCGCCGTCGTCGCCGTCGCCGCTTGGGGCGACACGATGCCGGCGAAGAGGACGATGAATGCCACCACCGCCATGGCCGCCACCGCTGCCACCTTCTGCGCGGAGACGACCGTCCCCAGGGCCACCAAGCCACTTCCCACGACAAAGAGGGCGCTGTAAGAGACAAGACGGAGCCGTGGCCGACCCGGGAAGTCCACCAGGAGCAAAAGGGCGAAAGAACCAAACGCGGCGAAGAGGCTGACCTGCGGGTTGGAGAAAAGCAGATGGGTCAGGCCGAAAGTGGCGGGGATCACGACCGCGGCCCGGACCGACCGTTTGATCACCAGGAACTCGGGGTCCTTGGCCTTGACCCACCCGGCGACGCTCGACCAGGCGCCAGTCCGACGCCGAGGACGCCCACCGGTCTTGCTCTGCAGGGTCGTCGCCCCGGCCCGTTCGCCCGTTCTATCGGCCCTTCACTCGTGACGCTGTCGTCTCCGCCCTGCTTTACTGCGCCGGACGGGTCGAGCCCAGGCCGAGCTTGCCGTGGTCCCAGGTCACCACTCGGCTCACGTTCACCTTTATGACCACGCGCTTGTTCAGCATCGTCTCGACGAAGGGCTTCAGGTCGTCGCTGTAGGTCCCGTAGTACCGCTCGAAGAGATCGACACCGAGGACCCACATCCGCTCCGGATCCTCCACGATCTCGGCCGACCCCACGAGCTCCACCCCCCGCAGATCCTCGTAGTAGTCGCCGTCTTCGACGAGGACCGTGATCCGCGGGTCGCGCCGCAGGTTCTGGACCTTCTGGGATTTGGCTTTCGTCTCGAAGGCGATGGCACCCTCCAAGAACCCGTACCACATGGCCACGGCATGGATCGATCCGTCGTGGTTGATCGTGCACAGCGACATCGGTCGCCGCTCGTGGAGAAAGGCATCCACCTCGTCATCGGACATCTTGATGATGTCGCGCTGCTTGATCCCGTGTCCCATCCGCGCGTTGGCCGGTGATCCGACCGGCGCCGCGGACTCCTCATCACTCACCGGTGCTCTCACTGGATCACTCATGCGTCCTCACACGCCGCCGGGGGAGAAGGTGCAGGGCAAGTGCTTGATCCCGTTGATGAAGCTGGACAGCAGCCGGTCCGGTTCGGCCGCGGCCCGGATGTCGGGCAGGTGCTTGAAGAGCTCCTTGTACATCACCGTGATCTCGCGCCGGGCCAGATGGGCACCGAGGCAGAAATGGGGTCCCGGGGCGCCGAAGCCGATGTGCGGGTTGGGCGTCCTCAACACATCGAACCGGTCGGGGTTCTCGAAGATCTCCTCGTCGCGGTTGGCCGAGTTGTAGAAGAGGATGCACTTGTCACCCTCCTTGAAGTCGTGACCGGACAACGTCGTCGGCCCGGTGACCGTCCGGCGCATGAAGGTCACCGGGGTGGCCCAGCGCACGATCTCGTCGACCGCCGTGGGGGTGACCCCGTCGACGTCGGCCATCCAGGCGGCCCGCTGATCGGGATGCTCGGTCAGGGCCCACAGGCCGTGGCTGATGGCGTTGCGGGTCGTCTCGTTCCCGGCCACCAGCAGGAGGATGAAGAACGACGACAACTCGGCGTGGGTGAGCGACTCGCCGTCGACGTTGGCGTGCAGCAGCTCCGAGGTGAGGTCGTCGGTGGGGTTGTCGACCCGGAAGGCGGCCAGTCCCTCCATGAGCGCGGCCAGCTCGGCCCCGGCGTTCAGCAGGGTGACGACCGGGTCCGCCCCCTCGGGGATGTACTCGACGTCCCCCATGGACAAGATGACGTTCGAGGCGTGGAAGACGGCGTCGTAGTCGCTCTCGGGAATCCCCATCATGTCGCAGATGACCTGGAGCGGAAGCCGCGACGAGACCTGGGTGACGAAGTCGCACTCGCCCGCTTCCCGGACCTTGTCGATGATCGAGTCGGCCACCGCCTGGATGCTCTGCTCCACCGAGCTCACCATCCGGGGATTGAAGGCAGCGGACACGATCCGTCGCAGCCGGGCGTGGCGGGGGTCGTCCATGTTGATCATCGACCCGAAGAACTCGAGGAATTCCTGGGGCATGTCGAAGATGGACGTCGCTGAATGCCCCGAACAGAACAGCTCCGGGTGCCGGCTCATCTCCACGATGTCGTGGTACCGGGTGATGGCGTAGTAGCCCGGACCCTGCGGAAACGGCATGGACTCGTCCATCTCCGGTTCCTCGAAGAAGGCGATCGGCCGCTTTTCCCGGAGGGTCTTGAACGCCGCCTCCCGGTCGGCCCACGGTGCGGCCCAGAACTCCAGGTCCGACAGATCGATGGTGTCCACCGACTGCGTCTGATGCGTCGTCACGTCAGCCTCCCCTGGTCGCCATGCCTGCCATCCTCGCACCGGTCTGAGCGCGGGGGCGACTCAGTGCCCTCGGAGGTCTATCGCCGCCGGCCACGGGAACCCGCTCAGGGCTGGGCGAAGGCGTAGACGGGGAAGCCGTTCTCGGCGCCCGAGTCGGCGGGCAGGAAGGGGCCGTTCACGATCACCGACAATTGACCGGTGGGTGCCGGTCCGGCGTCGCCCTCGACGGTGACGATGGCCCCGTCCGGCCACACCTGGGCCACGATGCCGGTGTGGACCGAGGTGGCCACGGTCTGGGGCCCGGTGCCGTAGAGGACGGCGTCGCCCGGCGCCGGCAGGGCCGACGAGGGCAACAGCCGCGAGTGGGACCCGGCCCAGTCGAAGATGCTTCCCGTGAACGGATACGAAGGAACGGGGACCCCGGCTGAACGCCACACCCAGGTGGCGAACAGCGCGCACCAGGCCTCGCAGGGACCGTAGGGATTGCAGAAGGAGCCCTGACCGATGTCGGGGTCGCCCCGCACCTGACCGGCGGCCAGGGCGGTGATGGCCGACGACGCCCCGAGCACATAGGGCGAGGGGCCCGAGAAGGAGTAGTTCCAGTCGTCGGGTTCGAGCAACCAGTAGCCCCCGCCGTCGTCGGTGGCGGTGATGGCGGTGACGGGGGAGAGGGGCTTGGTGGCGGCCGTCCCCCCGAACCGTCCGGCGTTTCCGAAGTAGTAGATGATGCCGTCCCAGCCGGCCAACCAGTAGCCCCCGCCGTTCGGGGTGGCGGCCATCCCCACGATGGAGTCGGGGATCCTCCGCCCGCCGGTCGAACCCCAGAAGCCGGCGTCGCCGAAGGCGAAGATCCCCCCGTCGCCCGCCACCAGCCAGTAGCCGTCACCGCTCGGGGTCGCCGCCATGCCGCTGACCGGCGCGTTCAGGTGCTTCCCACCCATCGAACCCCAGAAGCCGGCGTCGCCGAAGGCGAAGATCCCCCCGTCGGCCGCCACCAGCCAGTAGCCCTGGCCGTCGGGTGTAGCCGCCATCCCCACGATCGGCTGCGCCAGGCGCGTGCCCCCCATGGAGCCGAGATAGGGCGCGTCACCGAAGGCGAAGACCCCGCCATCCAGTCCGACCAGCCAGTACCCGAGGCCGTCATGCGACGACGCCATGCCCACGATGGGGCCCGTCAACCGGTCGGCCCCGAGCGATCCCTCGTAGGGAGCGTCGCCGTAGGAGAAGACCCCGCCGTCGGCCCCGACGAGCCAGTAGCCCTGCCCGCTCGGCGTGGCCGCCATGCCCGTCATGACCGATCCGAGGACCCCGCCCGGGCTTCCCTCCGAGGGGGCGTCGCCGAAGGCCATGATCCCCTGGCCGCCGTAGGCGGCCGAGGCCACCCCCGGTCCGGTCAGCGCCACCGTGGCCACCACCGCCACCGTGGCCACCACCGCCACCGTGGCCGTCACCGTCACGGCCATCTCCACGAGGCCGGCCAGACCCGACCGGACGGTCCCCGCCTGACGGCCGGTGCCCGCTCTCACCCTGCTGGGTCTTCCGCTCGTCGGATGCCGGGACCTCCGGAGGATTGGAGGGGCACTTTGAGTGCTGATGTTCCTACTTATCGCCGTCAAACGTCTCTGTCAAAATGACGTCCAAGACCTAGGGACCGGTCGTGGTCGTGGTCGGGCTCGTGGACGTCGTCGTGGTGGTCGTGGNNTCGTCGACGTCGTCGTGGTGGTGCTCGCACCACCGCCGTCGGGGGCGAAGGTCCAGGTGCCATTGACACAGTCCTGCGGTGTCTCGGCCGTGACCAGGAAGACGCCCGGCTCCCCCACCAGCTCGCTCACATCGAGAGCCCCGCCCGATGTCAGGCAGGCGTCGGCCGGATCGTTCGTGGCGAAGTCGCTCAGGACCCCGGCCTGCTCACCCTCACCGTCGTCGGGCAG
>PKWD01000214.1:2991-6505 GCA_003131945.1 Acidimicrobiaceae bacterium | reverse complement strand
GCAGACTATCGGGAAGGTCTTCCCCGGCCAGGGCCTGCTCGCAGATGCGGCAGATCTCACCGTCCCATTCCGGTACGCCGCTGGCCTCCATCACCAGCGCCGTGCGGGCCAGCAAGCCCCGGTCACGGCGGTGCTCGGCCCGACGGCCGACCCCGGCCGCCGTCTCCTGCGATCCGGGCAGGTCGCCGCTGCGGTGCAGGGCCGCGGCCAGGGCGAGTTCGAGCCGGGAGCGGTCGTTCTCGCCGATCTCCCCTTCGCCGACCGACAGCGCCTGCCGGTACAGGCGCACGGCCTCCTCGAACGCCAGCGACTGCGCCGCCACGCCGGCGGCCGCCTCACACGCCGCTACCGCCTCCGTCCGGTCACCGGGCAGCGACGCCTCGACCCGATGCCGGGCGATCTCGGTCAGGTGCAGGTCCAGCAGACCTTCGTAGAGAGCCTCGATCGCGTCCGCCGCGGCGGCGTGCAGCCGCCGTTGCTCCGCGACGCTCAGCCGGGCGGCTACCGCCGAGCGGACCAGCGCGTGCGAGAACCGGTGATCACCGGGACGGTCCCCAGCCACCAGGAATCCGGCGGCCCGGCACTCGTCCAGCGGGCCGAGCAGGGCCAGCACAGGTACGTCCAGGATCCTGGCCACTACGCCGGCCGAGAAGTTGTTGCCTGCCACGGCGGCGGTCCGCACCACCACGGCCGGTCCGAGCATGGCGTTCACGGCCTTCACCAGGCTGACGGTGTCCACCGGGCCGACGATGTCGGTGTGGACCACCTGACCGGCGGCATGTACCCCGGCGTCGGTGCGTCCAGCACAGGTCAGGTCGACGGACTGGCGAAGGGCGGTGGAGAGGGCCCCGATGAGCTCACCGGCCACGGTGCGCTGCCCGGGCTGCGCCGCGAATCCCCGGAACCCGGCACCGTCGTAGGCCACGACCAGGCGGAGACGGAGCCGGTCGGGCTCTCCTTCGGTTTCGCCCGCCCGGTCATCGTCCCCCCGTGGAACGGCGCCACCTTCGGCGTCAGGGGGGTCGAAAAGCGTCAAACGAATTCGATGCGCGCCATGGGCGCGCTGTCACCCAGGCGCGGCCCGAGCTTCAAGATCCGGGTGTAGCCGCCGGGACGGTCGGTGTACCGGGGCCCGATCTCCTCGAACAGCTTGTGGGCCATGTCCTTGTCCCGGATGAGCGCCACCACCTGGCGGTGACGGTGGACACCGCCTTTGCGGGCCGCGGTGATGCACTTCTCGACCACGGGGCGCAGGGCCTTGGCCTTGGCCTCGGTGGTCACCAGTGATTCGGCGGCGATCAAAGAGGCCACGAGGTTGCCGAGCATGGCCTTCTCATGGGCGGCGTCGCCGCCCATGCGCCGGCCCTTACGGGGGATACCACGCATTGTCTGTGCGCCTCAGTCCTTGACGCGCAGAGACAGTCCCCGCTCGTCGAGGCGCTGGATGACCTCGTCGAGCCACTTCTGTCCGAAGTTGGTGATGGCCAGCAGGTCGTCGTGGGTGCGCTCGACCAGCTCGCCGATCGTGTTGACCTGAGCCCTCTTGAGGCAGTTGCGGGGCCGCTCCGACAGGTCGAGGTCCTCGATGGGGAGGTCCAGGTCGGGCGATCCACTGGTGGAGGTCCCGACCTCTCCCAGCTCCAGGCCCTGGGGCTCGTCCTCGAGGTCCGCCACCAGGCCCACGAGCGACCGCAGGGTGTCACCGGCCGAGGCCAGGGCCTCGCGCGGGGTCAGGGACCCGTCGGTCTCTATGTCCAGGACGAGCCGGTCGAAGTCGGTGGACTGCTCCACCCGCACGGGTTCGACCGAGAAGGCCACCCGCCGCACTGGGGAGAAGATCGAATCGACGGGGATGACGCCGATCGTGCTCGACCGCTTGTTGCGCTCGGCCGAGACGTAGCCCCGGCCGCGCTCGACGGTCACGTCCATGGCCAGGCGGCCCTTGGCGTTCAGCGTGGCCACCGGCAGCTCCGGATTCAGGACCTCGACGTCGGCGGTCAGTTGCAGGTCGGCGGCGGTGACGTCGGACGGTCCCCGCTTGTCACAGCGCAGCGTGACCGGGTCGTCGCTGTGGACCCGAAGGACGATGTCCTTCAGGTTGAGGATGACATCGGTGATGTCCTCCTTCACCCCCGGCAGGGTGGTGAACTCGTGGAGGGCGTCGTCGAACCGGACCTGGGTCACGGCTGCCCCCGGAATGGAGGACAACAAGGTCCGGCGGATCGAGTTGCCGAGCGTGTGCCCGAAGCCCGGCTCGAGAGGGCTGATGGCGAACCGCTGACGGCTCCCCTCTTCCTCGCCGAGGGCTTCGACGGTCGGTCGTTGGATGATGAGCATCTAGATCGCTCCTGCGGGTGGTCGGTGGGTGGGGGGAAGCGGGGGGATTACTTGGAGTACAGCTCGACGATGAGGGACTCGCGCAGAGGCTCGTCGATGTGTTCGCGCAGAGGCAGGGAGGTGACCCGTACCGAGAGGCGGCCTTCGCCGGACTCGAGCCACAGCGGGAGCTGGCGGTCGAGTGTGTCGAGGTTGCGGCGCACGAAGTAGAACTCGCGCGCCGAAGGCTTCACGGAAACGACGTCGCCCTCGCGCACCCGGTAGCTCGGAATCGTCACCCGCTTGCCGTTCACGAGGATATGACCGTGACGGACTAGCTGCCGTGCCTGGGACCGGCTCGCTCCCCAGACAGCCCGGAAGGCCACGTTGTCCAACCGCAGCTCGAGGAGCCGCAGGAGGTTCTCTCCGGTGATCCCGGGCTGGCGGTTGGCCTCGGCGTAGACGATCCGGAACTGCTTCTCCAGGACGCCGTAGATGCGGCGGGCCTTCTGCTTCTCACGCAGCTGGGCCAAGTACTCCGAACCCTGGCGCATACGGTCACGGCCGTGCTCACCGGGCGGGTAGGCGCGGGAATGGCGGTCGGTCGCCTGCTCGCTGACAGGGCACTTGAGCGAGTAGCAACGCTCGCCCTTCAAGAACAATTTGGTCCGCTCGCGCCGGCACAGACGGCAGACGGGCCCGGTATAACGCGCCATGATCGCTCGTACTCCCTTCGGCCCCGCCCTCAGACCCGGCGCCGCTTCTTGGGGCGGCAGCCGTTGTGAGGGATGGGGGTGACATCTTTGATGCCGGCGACTTCGATGCCCACGGCCGACAGAGAGCGGATGGCTGTCTCGCGGCCCGATCCGGGACCGCGCACGAGCACGTCGACCTTGCGCACGCCGTGTTCCATGGCCCGGCGCGCCGCCTGCTCCGCCGCCAGCTGGGCGGCGAAGGGGGTCGATTTGCGTGAACCCTTGAAGCCGACGTTTCCGGCCGAGGCCCACGACAGGACGTTGCCCTCGTGGTCGGAGATGCTCACGATCGTGTTGTTGAACGAGCTCTTGATGTGCGCCACCCCGTAGGCGACGTTCTTACGCTCCCGCTTGCGGGGCCGGCGGGTGGAGGCGGACTTGGGGGTCTTGGCGGTCTTGGCCATCTACTTGCGTACTTTCTTCTTGCCGGCGACGGTCTTCTT
>PKWD01000214.1:1809-2955 GCA_003131945.1 Acidimicrobiaceae bacterium | reverse complement strand
CCGATCTCCATCTTGCGCTTGATGTCCTGGGCGATGTCCCGCCGGAGATCACCCTCGACCTTCAGGTTGGCGTCGATCCAGGTCCGCAGACGGGTGACCTCTTCGTCGGTGAGATCTCGCACCCGGGTGTCGGGATTGGTGTCGGTCTCGGCACAGACGCGCTGCGCCTGGGTCCGCCCCACGCCATAGATGTACGTCAGGGAGATCTCCAGCCGCTTTTCGCGGGGAATGTCCACTCCGGAAATCCGTGCCACATGCTGTCCCTTCTCGCCCTCGTCCTGACCCGCTCAACCCTGGCGTTGCTTGTGCCGCGGGTTCTCGCAGATAACCATGACCACCCCGTGTCGCCGGATGACCTTGCACTTCTCGCAGATCGCCTTGACGCTCGGTCGCACCTTCATTGCTCGTCCTGTCTTTTCTCCGGGGCGTCCGACACGCTCACTTGTATCGGTACGTGATCCGCCCTCTGCTCAAGTCATACGGTGTGATCTCCACCTGCACCCGATCGCCGGGGAGGATGCGGATCCGGTGCATCCGCATCTTGCCCGAGCTGTGGGCTAGTACCTTGTGGCCGTTCTCGAGCTCGACACGGAACATGGCGTTCGGCAACGGCTCGACGACGGTTCCTTCGAGCACGATCGCATCCTCTTTGGGCTTCGGCAGGTGACTACTCCTCGTTCTTTTCCCCCCGGGCACGCCGCACCCAGTCACAGGTGCCATGTCTCCCGGTCCGCTCGTATCTCACCCCGGGTGGGGGTCCCGGTCCGAGCGATGGCGACCCGCCCCCACCGACCGGAGCCGGAGGGACCAGACCCAGGTCAGGCCTGGCGAGCCGACCTATGAGCATAGCGGTTCCGGCGCCGGGCGGCCAGAGGCACCCTGGGACCGGTCAGGGCAGGGTCAAGACCTCGGGACCCTCGTCGGTGACGGCGATGCTGTGCTCGAAATGGGCCGACAGGCTGCCGTCGGCCGTGATCACGCTCCAGCCGTCGTCGAGCACCTTGGTGGCCGCCCCGCCGGCGTTCACCATCGGCTCCACGGCGAAGACCATGCCCGCCTTGAGCATGGGGCCCCCGCTTCCGGGCCAGTAGTTCGGGACCTGGGGTTCTTCGTGCATGGCGGTCCCGATGGCGTGGCCCACGTACT
>PKWD01000214.1:0-1786 GCA_003131945.1 Acidimicrobiaceae bacterium | reverse complement strand
AGGCGGCGTCGCCGTGGTACCCCTCGACGATGGCCCCGCAGTCGATCGACATGATGTCCCCCTCCTGGAGGACGTAGTCGCCGGGGATGCCGTGGACGATCATGTCGTTGGGCGAGGTGCAGATGACCGCCGGGAAGCCCCGGTAGTGCAGGAAGTTCGACTTGGCCCCCCGCCGGTCGAGGACGTCACGGGCCACGGCGTCGAGCTGGGCGGTGGTGACCCCTGGCTTGGCCGCGGCCCGGGTGGCCTCGTGCATCTCGGCCACGACCCGTCCGGCGCGCCGCATCTTGGCGATCTCATCGGCGGTTCTCTTCATCGGACGTCGTCACCTCTCATCCCAAAACGCCCCGTCATCGCTCCCCTCATCGCGAACCTCCACGGCGTTGGCGGCGCTCCTCCACCGATCGGATGATCCGGCGCAGGACGGCATCGGGGGAGCCGATGCCGTTCACCTTGGCCAGCTGCGCCCGGGACGAGTACCAGTCGATGAGGGGAGCGGTCTGGCGCTCATAGAGCTCCAGCCGGCGCCCGATGGCGTCCTCGACATCGTCCTCACGCTGGATGACCTCGCCGCCACACACGTCGCAGGTCCAGTTTGTCTTGGGCGGCGCCGACACCGAGTAGTTGGATCCGCAGTCGATGCAGACCCGCCGGCCGGCCAGGCGCCGCATGGCCTGGATCGTGGGGACCTCGATGTCCACGGCGGCGTCGATGTCGTCCGGCGCCATGAGGGCGGCCAGGACCTCGGCCTGGTGGGTGGTGCGGGGGCAGCCGTCGAGGATGAAGCCCCGGGCACGGGCGTCGGGCTCGGCCAGACGCTTGGCCACCATCTCCATGATGAGATCGTCCCCCAGCAGCTCGCCGCTCTCCATGTTCTCTTTGACCTTGGTCCCGAGGTCGTCGCCGCTCTTGACCGCGCCGCGCAGCATGTCCCCCGTGGACACATGTGGGACCACGTAGTGATGCGACAGCCGCACGCACTGTGTCCCCTTGCCGGCCCCTTGTTTGCCCAGGACCACGAGCCTGACGCCGGGTACCATCCGCTACTTCAGGAAGCCCTCGTAATTCCGCATCATCAGCTGGCTGTCGATCTGCCGCATCGTCTCGAGCGACACGCCGACGGCGATGAGGAGGGTGGTCCCGAAGAACGGTGCACCGCTGATGTGCCATGCCGCCATCAGAAGCGAGGGGATCACGGCCACGGCGGCAAGGTAGAAACCGCCGGGGAGCGTGATGCGATTGAGGATGCGCGCCAGGTAGCGCTCGGTGGGAGGGCCGGGCCGGATGCCGGGGATGTACCCACCCTGCTTACGGATGATGTCCGCCTGCTGATGAGGGTCGAACGCCACGTAGACGTAGAAGAAGGTGAAGGAGAAGATCAGGACCCCGTACAAAAGGACGTACACCAGGCTGGTCGGGGTGATCCGGTTGTTGACGAAGTTGCGGAAGGCGGTCGACGGGATGACGTTGGCCAGGAGAATGGGGATGTAGAGCAGGGAGTTGGCGAAGATGATCGGGATCACACCGGACTGATTGACCTTGAGCGGTATGTAGGTGGAGGACCCGCCGTACATTCGCCGGCCGACGACCCGTTTGGCGAAGGTCACCGGGATGCGGCGCTGGCCCTGCTCCATGAAGACCACGAACACCAGCAGCACGAGGGTCAGGATCACGATGGTGGCGAACTTGACCTTGCCACCCTGCGACCAGATGAGCTCGCCGTCGGCCGGGATGGCCGCCATCACATTGGCCATGATGATGATGGACATGCCGTTGCCGATGCCGC
>PKWD01000119.1 GCA_003131945.1 Acidimicrobiaceae bacterium | reverse complement strand
GAAGCACACCCAGTTCCCCGGCCACGGCCGCACCGAGGACAACGTCGTGGGAACGCCGATGTACCCGACCTTCATTTTGAAGACGACCGGATTCCTGTTCATGGTGGCCGGCGTGCTGTGGGCTCTCGGCGGNNGCTGGCTCGACGGCGCCCTGCGGATCATGCCCAGCTGGGAATTCACCGGCTTCGGTCACACCATTCCGTTCGAGGTCTTCCTGCCCGCCGTGCTGTTCCCCGGGCTCACCTTCAACCTCTTCTACCTGTGGCCCTTCATCGAATCGAGGGTCACCGGCAACCGTGAGGCCCACAACCTGCTGGAGCGACCCCGTGATCGGCCTCTGCACACCGCCGTCGGGGCCACCGCGCTGGCCTTCTACTTCATGCTCTTCGCCGCCAGCTCGACCGACGTCCTGGCCAACTTCACCCAGATCTCGCTCAACACCGTGCTGTGGTTCTTCCGCTTCGCCGTGTTCATCATCCCCATCATCGTCGGCGGCGTGACCTGGTCGATCTGCCGGGAGATGGCCGGCCTGCACGGTATCGGCAAGCGCAAACGCGCCGTCGTCGTCACCCGCTCGGCCGACGGCCAGTACGCCACCGTGCCGACGCCGCCGCGTCCCGGTGACGGGCACGTCGAGCTCGACCCCGAGCCGGTCCCCGCCTTCATCGAGCCGGAGCCCGAGCCTGTGGGCGCCGGCGAGGGTGCGGGCGTCCGGCGCATCCCCCGCCAGCTCTAGAGCCGGCGGCTGCCGAGCGCCGCTTCAGTGCCGCCTCCTGCTCGTTCCCGGGCCCGTTCCCCGGCGTCGACATCTCCGGCGCCTCCGGCATCCTCGGCCGGCCTCGCCCGCAAGCTCGGGATTGGCCCCGACGACGTGGTCGCCCTTGTCGGCGCCCCCACCGGCTGGTCGGCGGGGGAGTTGCCCGAAGGGGCACGCCTGCGCCGCGGTCTACGGGGCCCGGCCGACATCGTCATCGCCTTTCTGCGCCAGGCGTCGGACCTGGAGAAGGTGTTGTCCACGGTGGTGCCCACGCTCGGGCCGGACGACGCTCTGTGGTTGGCCTGGCCCCGCAAGGCCGCCGGTCATGTGTCCGATCTGGGCGACGACCTCGTGCGCGGCGCCGCCCTGGAGACGGGACTGGTCGACATCTTGGTGGCCGCGATCGGAGAGGACTGGTCGGGTCTGCGGTTCGTCTGGCGCCGTGAGTTTCGTGACGAGGTCCGCCGGCGCCTGCCCGAGACATCCTGACTACCTCCTTGGGCGGCCTCGATCCCACCCGGGCATGACGTCGGCCAGCTCGCCCACGTTGTCGACCACGGTCACGTCAGGCAGAGTTGCGGGCGCGGCGCGGCCCCCCGCCACCCAGACGGCCGCCATGCCGGCGCCCAGGGCACCCAGTACGTCGCGTCCCCAGCTGTCACCCACCATGACCGTGGTCTGCGCCGTGGTGCCCAACTGTTCGAGCGCGTAGGCGAAGACGGCCGGGTCGGGCTTGCCCATGCCCACCTCGCCCGAGATGACGACAGCGTCGAAGCAGTCGGCCAGTCCCGTGGATTCGAACTTGAGGCGCTGGATGTCAGCCGGTCCGTTGGTGAGGAGGCCAATGCGTCGGTGGCCCTGCAGGGAGCGCACCAACTCCGCCGCCCCGTCGATGAGCGGGTGGCCGTCACGTTGACACTCGATGTACATGTCGGACATGGCGGTGGCCGTGGCGCCGTCATCGACCCCGAGCGTCTCCAGTGCCGCGCTCCAGACCCCGGGTCGGTAACCGCGAGCCCAGTCCCGGAGATCGTCGGTCACGGGGTGGCCGCCTTCGAACGTGGCCCACAGGCCTTCCCACGAGGCGATGCCGAGCTCCCGGCACAGCGCCCAACACGGACCCGCACGCCAGAGTCTCCTGGCCGTGTCGAGCACCACACTCTCCACGCGACCCGGGTCATGGCCCGGGAGCAGCCCCGCCACCTGGCGCAGAGACCACCGGGCCTGGGCCTCCTCGACGACGAGAGTGTCGTCGAGATCGAAGATGGTGGCGGCGACAGACATCCGTAGGACGCTACCGGGAGTGCCCGAGGGCGCCGGCATGTTCGCCCGAATCCTGATCGGCCATCATGAGTGCCGTGGGTGAGGACACCGGAGTACTCCAATGGCGGGGACGTGACTGAGCCGGGCCCCCCGTCGGAGCCGGGCCTCCCCCGGGGCCTTCTGCCGTTGATCTGCGCGGCGGTGCTCGTCGACACGGTCTTCTTCACCGCTCTCACTCCGTTGCTTCCTCACTACGTCCACGGCCTCGGCTTGACGAAGGCGGGAGCGGGGTTCCTCGTCGCCGCCTATCCGGTGGGTACTCTCATCGGCGCCCTTCCCGGAGGTGTGCTCGCCACCCGGCTGGGGGTGCGGCCCGCACTGCTTCTCGGTCTGGCCGTCATGAGCGCGGCCACCCTCGTCTTCGGCTTCAGCTCTTCGCACGCCGTTCTCGATGGCGCCCGTTTCGTGCAAGGCCTCGCCGGTGCCTGCACGTGGGCCGGGAGCCTGGCCTGGCTGGCTGGCGCCGCTCCCGTCGAACGTCGCGGTCGGGTCCTCGGGGTGGCCTTCGCCGCCGCCCTCGGTGGTGCCCTGGTCGGTCCGGTGGTCGGGGCCGTGGCCAGTCGTGTGGGAACGGGCCCCGCCTTCGCCGCCGCCAGCATCGCCGGTGTTTTCCTCCTCGTCATGAGCATGACGATGCCGAAGCCCGCCGCCGGCGAACGACAGAGTCTCAGTGACGTCGTACCGGCCCTCAAAGACCCGGGGATCGCGGCGGGGATGTGGCTCACCGCCCTGGCCGGCATCGCCTTCGGAGTGATCGACGTCCTCGTTCNNCTCAATGCGCTCGGCGCCACCGCCGTGGTGATCAGCGCCGCCTTCCTCGGCTCCGCCGCTCTCGAGGCCGCTCTGTCCCCTCTCATCGGTCGGCTCTCGGACCGGCGCGGCTCGCTCGCTCCCGTGCGGGTGTCCCTCGTCGTGGCCGTCGTCGTGAGCGTCCTGATCCCGTTCGTGAGCCCGGCCTGGCTCCTGGTGGTCCTGCTCGTCGTCGGCCTGCCTTCCTTCGGTGTCCTGTTCGTCCCCGCCTCGGCCATGGTCAGCGACGGTGCCGATCGCCGGCGCCTGCACCAGGGCCTGGCCTTCGGGCTGGCCAATCTGGCCTGGGCGGCCGGGCAGGGGCTGGCGGCCGCCTCGAGCGGCGCCCTGGCCCAGGCCACCGTGGACGCCCTCCCCTTCGTTCTCCTGGCGGCCGTGTTCGGGCTGACGGCACTGGCCCTGCGTCCGTCGGGTCGTCGGCTCCTGGCCCGCCTCGGTGTGTCGGGAACGGTGACCGACGGGTAGGAGGTTCGCACCGGTGTGACGATCGGGGCCCTATGCGCATGGCGGGGTCAGCTCAGCAGGCTCCCCACCACATTGATGGTGAGGCCCAGAATCACGGCACCGAAGAGAAAGGAGAGCAGGGCGTGACGCAGGGCCGTGCTCCTGATCTGTTTGGACGTGATGTCGGTGTCGGACACCTGGAATGTCATCCCGATGGTGAAGGCCATGTAGGCGAAGTCGACATAGTTGGGCGGGTCCTTCTCGTTGAAATCGATGCCCCCCTCGGTGTCGGCGTAGTAGATGCGGGCGTAGCGCAGGGTGAAGATCGTGTGCAGCGTGGCCCACGACAGAGCGACACTCGCCACTCCGATGGCGATGAGAAGGGCCTTGGTACCGCCGTGGGAATTGCCGGCCTTGATGAGGACGAAGGCCACGGCGCCGAGACACGCCACCCCGGCCACCACGATGGCCGTGTCGGCCACGGGGACGCTCGGATCCTCCCTGACGGCGATGGCCCGTGTCTGCTGGGCGTCGCGCGGCCCGATCGTCGACCACATCCACCCCAGGAAGATGATGGCCGTCGTGTCCCACCCGAGCAGAACGGCCGCCTGCCAGGCGACGACCAGTACCAGAAGAGGGCCGGCCACCAGGCCGGCCACCACCGGAGGGACCAGGCGCCTGGCAGCCGAGAAGGGGGCAGGGCGGGTCGTCACCATCGAACCATCGGCTGCTCCTCGATTCCCTCGGCCGGCGTCGCCGGCGGAGACTGACATACCCGGTCGGGACGATCCTCAGGCATGCTGGCACGCGGTGACAGCGGCAGAGCGCTCCATGCGCGTCTCGACGACATCGGGACCGGACCGGACGGCACGAGGGGGCTGGCTCCTCGCCGCCGCCGGGGTGGCCGGCGTCCTGGTCGCAATTTCCCTCGACCACGGTCACGCCCGATCGGCGGCGTCACAGGTGTGGTCACCGTTCGTCCTGGTGGCCGGACTACTCCTTGTCGGCCTCGTGGCCGAGGGGGACGGGCTGTTCCGGGCGGCCGGATACCGCATCGCCGGCCTGGCGCCCAACGCGGTCACCCTGTTCGCCGGGGCGGCCGTCCTGGTGGCCCTCGTGACCTCGGTCTTGAACCTCGACACGTCGGTGGTGTTTCTCACTCCCGTCCTGGCCCACGCGGCGCGCAGCCGTGGCCATGACGAAGCGCCGTTGCTGTACGGCTGCCTGCTGTTGTCCAATGCGGGCTCGTTGCTGCTTCCGGGATCGAATCTGACCAACCTGATCGTGGCCGGACACCTGCACGTCTCGGGCGCCGCCTTCTTCGGTCGCATGGCACCGGCGTGGATCGTCGCCGTGGCCGTGACGGCGACGGTGGTCGGAGTGCTCGAGCGCCGTTCGCTGCGCACGGGGGCCGGCGGGCGGACCGAGCCGCCGCCTGTGGCGCTCGGCCTGGGCCTGGCGGCTGTGATAGTCGTGACCATTCTCGTCGTGGTGCTGCGCTCGCCGGCTCTCCCTGTGGCGTCGGTGGGGATCGTGGTGGTGGGCATCCGGTTGGCCACGCGCCGGGAGCGACCCGACCAGGTGGCCGGCGTTCTCGGCCTCCCCGTGCTGGTCGGGTTGTTCGGGGTGGCCGTCGCCCTGGGCACGCTGGGGCGTTCATGGTCAGGGCCGGCCACGCTGCTGTCGCATCTGAATGCCTGGGGGACAGCGGCGGTGGCGGCGGGGGCGAGCGTGGTCTTCAACAACCTGCCCGCCGCCTCGCTGCTGGCGTCCCGGGTGCCGCCGCGCCCCTACGCCCTCCTGATCGGCCTGGACATCGGCCCCAACCTGTTCGTCACCGGATCCCTGTCGTGGATCCTGTGGCGACGCGCCGCCAGCGCCGCCGGCGCGCACCCCTCGGTGGCCAGGGCCAGTTTCCTCGGATTACTGTCGGTGCCCCTGTCGATGGCGGCGGCGGTGGGGATGCTGTCTCTGACGGGATCCCACTGATGACCCCGTCGGTCGCCCGCACGGCCGGGCCGCCAGGATTACGCCGGTCGTGAAGAAGAGTCGGCGATCCCCACCGCTCGCAGCAGGGCCCGTGTGAAGCCGCTCATCTCGCCGTAGGGCAGCTGATCGGGAGCCCACCACCCAACCGATGACGTCTCGTCCCCGTCGGGCTTCGGACTGCCGCCGATCACGGTGGCGGCGAAGATGGTGGAGACGTAGGAGGTCTGGTCCCCGTTCGGATAGGTGATGCGGAACTCGGGTCCGCCGATCACGCCCAGGATGGGGCCGAGCGACACATGGACACCCGCTTCCTCTTCGGCTTCGCGCACGGCCGCCTCTTGCGGGGACTCATCCGGTTCGATGGCGCCACCGATGACGGCCCACTGATCGGTGTCGACGAGCCGGACCAGAAGGATCCGTCCCTCGTCATCACGGGGGATCACCCCGGCCGAAGGAAGCACGAGCAGTTCGTGTCCCACGAGCTGGCGCAGCCGCTTGATGTGGGGCGAGATGGCCATCAGTGCCTGTCCCGCTCGGGCGGAGCTCCCGGACCGGGCACGAGGACGCAGCGGGTGCCCCGGTAGATGGTGGGCATGCACTTGTTGCAGTGGANNGATGGTGTCGAGGCGGTTGACACCGCCGAGAAGGATGAGCGGCATGGTGAGGGCATGGCGGAACTGGCGGGCATAGGGAAGGAAGAACGCCTCCTCGAACGGGTAGGAAGGCAGGAACCGATGACCGAAGAAGCGGAAACCGAGACGGAGAGCGGGCGAGAGGGTGGCGCCGAACTCCTGGAGAGGGGCCTCTCCCCGGAACAGGTACATGGGGTTGGCCAGGGAGCTACCGCCGGTGAGCTCCAGGGCGTCGAGGTAGCCGTCCGATTCGAGCAGGCGGCCGATCTCGATGCTCTCGTCCAGCCACAGCCCTCCCGGTACCCCATCGGACATGTTGAGCTTGGCCGTCACGGCCATCCGGTCCCCGACGGCATGGCGCACGACTTCGACGACCCGTCGGGGAAACCGGGCCCGGTTTTCGAGGTCTCCGCCGAAGCGGTCGGAGCGTCGGTTGAGCTTCGGACTCAGAAAGGCGCTCAGGAGATAGTTGTGCCCGATATGGATCTCGATGCAGTCGAACCCTGCTTCGAGCGCCATGGTGGCGCCGCGCCCGTAGTCCTCGGTGATCCGGTTGATGTCCTTTTCCGTCGCCCCCCGGAGCCTGGTGCCCATGGGGCTGAAGCCGCTCGAGGGCGCCAACGAGGGTGCCCCGTTCGACCGGGAGTTGGCCACAGGACCGGCATGACCGATCTGCGCCGCCGCCGCCGCCATCCCGGCC
>PKWD01000367.1 GCA_003131945.1 Acidimicrobiaceae bacterium | reverse complement strand
CTATGTCCTGGTTCTAGGCACCTCAGCGCCCACCAACTGGGCTTGACCCCATTCAGTGGACCACTTCTTAGGACAAAGTGGCCTGCCGGCTGGTGGTTGAGTGCAGATCCTCGAACTCATTCGGAGTGCGGTAGCCGAGCGAACTGTGTCGGCGGTCCGAATTGTAGAAGTGCTCGATGTAGTCGGCCATGGCCAGACCGAGTTCCATCTTGGTTCGCCAACTCTGCCGATTCAGGAGTTCGATCTGCATCGAGCCCCGGAACGACTCCATGGGGGCAGTCGTAGCAGTCGCCGACGGCTACGACAACGCCTTCCCGGCCATTCGCAACGCACTCACCTCTGTAAAGCAGTTCGACTCTTTCACTTCCCTTGTCGATCAGTCCGTATATGAGACACTAAATGGTAAGGGGTGCCACTTACCAATGAGTCAAATAACGATGCGCAACTACACCCATGGCTGAGTCACTGACCTTTGCTGATGCTCAGTCCTTTATTCGAGGTCACTATGGCGACAGAACAAGTCCATTAAAGCCACTTGGCGGTGGTGCCTGGTCAAAAGCCTACGCTCTTTCGCTTGACGGCAAAGAAGTCGTGGCACGGTTTGGTGCCCACGGCGACGACTTTTCCAAAGAGCAAGTCATGAGCGCATATTCGTCAGCTCAACTGCCGATACCGAATGTCCTTGAAGTCGGCGAGGCACCTGGCGGCTTCTTCGCAGTTTCTGAACGAGCTCACGGTGACTTTCTCGACGAGCTCGGCGAGGCGAATATGCGCGCCGTCCTCCCTAGTCTGCTGAGCGCGCTCGATGCCGTCGAAGACATCGATGTCTCGGGGACCACTGGCTACGGCCATTGGACCCCGGCTGGAAAGGCACCGCATTCCACCTGGCAGGATGCCCTGTTGGACATAGCAGTTGATCGAACTGGAGGACGTATCCATGGCTGGAGACAAGCCCTGGAGTCTTCACCAACCGGAGCTAAGCCCTTCGATGATGCCTTAGACGTCCTCCAAGACCTTGCACCTGACCTACCAGCCGAACGACACATCATCTACGCCGACTGGATGAATCACAACGTCTTGGTTGACCATGATCGCATCAATGCTGTCGTTGACTGGGGTAGCTCAATGTATGGCGATTACCTTTACGATGCCGCTTGGTTGCTGTTCTGCTGGAGTTGGTCGCCACAATTGTCGACAATCGACATACGCGACGAACTCGATCGGCATTGGGCGGCTCAAGGCTCTGTCCCAGACGATCTGGAACACCGACTGCTCGCTTACCAAATCCATATTGGTCTCGGTGCCCAAGCCCACAATGCCTTACTCGGTCGCTTCGACACCGTGGCCTTCAGTGCAGAGCAGACAATGAAACTGGTAAATCGTGCAGCCAAAGGTAACTGAGGAGTACCGATGTCCGGATCACGTGTCGAACAACTTCCCTAGTGCTTCCGTCCTCTCCTCGGCCGCAGGACGACGCCTGCCCTCCTTAGCGCCTTGCCCACCGTGTGGGCCGCGACGCCGAAGTGCTCCCCAACAGTGGCCAGCGATTGACCTGATTGGTACATGGCAGCGGCTGCCGACACGTCAGCGGTGGTAAGCCGGGGATAACGCCGTTGCAATCCCATACGGTCGAGCTGTTCAAGGATGGTGTTTCGGTTGATTGCAAGGTCATTTGCGAGCTCATGGATTTTTTGCCTCCCGCCTGGTAGCGCTCCTTGAGAAGGTCGAGCTCCTCGGGGGTCAACCGCTTCTGAACCTGCCTTGGGGGTCTACGTTGGTTCTCGGAGGGACCAGCTGGGCCCATATCCAGGAGCTTCCGAATACGTTGTGCCTGGTCAACGTGGTTTGAGTAAGCCCCCACAACCTCAGACATGGCTGCACTACATGCGGCGACCGAGCACAATCGATTCGGGTGGCACCGAGACGGGTACCTCGGCCGCCTCCCTCAGCGTAACGATTGGAATACTGATGGACATCAGTTTTTCGCAGAACATCGACTTCTTCGATATCTGGAGGAGCCATTGGTTCAAGAAGTGCTGACTCACCAGGACCAACGTTCACTTGAACGCCTATGCGAAGAACTCCCATCAATCATTCCCGTGATGCCCTCAGTTCTGACCCACGGTGACTTGTGGACAGGCAATCTGTTAGCCACATCAGATGGTCATCCTGTGCTTATCGACCCTGCAGTTTCATATGGATGGGCTGAGGTAGATCTATCGATGATGTGGGGCAGTCCTCGTCCACCCGGCTCAAACGTCTTCTTTGACCGATATCAAGAACTGCACCCTTTGGAACCAGGGTTGGGAGGAGAGGATGCCTATCCTCTATCTCCGGGAATCACTTGGTGAGATCGCACATCTAGGCAACATGTGGGGAGCTGCTGACAAGGTGAAGCAAGTTCTGGAGCCCTTTCGTCCAAGCTCATGAAGAGAGGCAGCGACATGTCGAGTGTGCAGTTGTATGACACCATCGGAGCCACTTACACCGTGACTCGGCGCACCGAGCCGCGGATCGCCGCAAGGGTTTGGGCTGCGCTCGGCGATGCGCGGACGGTATTGAATGTCGGGGGTGGCACCGGCTCCTACGAACCCCCCGGCCGTGACGTCACCGCGGTGGAACCGTCCGCGCTCATGCGGGCGCAGCGTCCCGCAGGCGCGGCACCGTGCGTGGCTGCCTTCGCGGAGCGCCTTCCGTTCGAGGACCAATCCTTCGACGCCGCCATGGCCTTCAGCACTGTGCATCACTGGCAGGACCCGATCGCGGGCCTGCGCGAGCTGCGGCGCGTGGCTCGCCGCGCGGTGGTCTTCACGCACGACTCTAGTGACACCGGATGGCGTCGTCGGTTCTGGCTGACTCGCGACTACCTGCCTGAGGTCGCTGACCTCGTCGTCGGCCGGCCGTCGCTGACCGAGCAGGCGCGCGCGATCGGAGCCCGCATAGAGCCGGTGCTCATTCCGTGGGACTGTGCTGACGGCTTGTTCGAGGCCTACTGGCGCCGGCCCGAGGCATACCTGGACGATCACGTGCGTCGCGGAGTATCGGTGTGGGCCAGAGTCGGGCCCGATGCCGAGCAGCGGGCAGTGCGCAGCCTCCGTGATGACCTTGTCTCAGGCCGGTGGGCCGAACGCAACCGCGACCTCGTCGCTCTCGATGCAGCAGAGCTTGGCCTTCGCCTGCTCGTAGCCTGAACCGCGCGGAAAGATCTCCTGCAGGGCCCCGTCGCCAAGATCCGTGTCGACGGCCGACACAAGGTTCGGACTTACTTCCGCCTACCAACATGCGGCACGACGACCGCGGACGCGGTTCTATGTCATCCCGCGTACATTGGTGGTCTTGAGGTGTCATATTGGCGTCTCCGAGGTGCTGGACGACGCATGCCGAGTCGACTTCTCGGCTCAAGTTGTGCGCGCATGCAAATGCGTGTCGTGCCATCCGTCGACCAACAGCTGCTGGCTCGTCATGGTGCCTTCCAGCGCGAAGCCCGCCTTTTGCGCAACCCGGCACGAGCGGTCATTCGCCAGCGAATGCACAATGGTCAGCCGGTGGATCCCTAACTCGTGCAATGCCCAGTTCGCCATGCGAGTTGTAGCTTCGGCAGCGACTGCGCCCCCCCGTGCTTCGGGCAGCACCCAGTAGGAACACTCTGCCTTGCCATCGCACAGGTCGATACCACGAAGCGCGACTCGACCGAGCAGCTTGCCCGAAGCCTCATCGATTACCGCCCAACAGGCATCCGTTTCGGCACGCCAGCGACGACCCCAGCTCGCAATCCACTCCAGCGCCTCTTGGTGATTATCGACGACGTTGACGTGCCACCGCCGGATGTCTGGGTCACTAAACGCCTGAACCAGAGCGCGAGCATCCTGAGCGAGCCAAGGGCGAAGGCGGAGTGAGCGGACGGCCGACAGCGATGGTTGGTCGTCTCGTGCCATCGAACCTGCCGGAACCACCGGTGCTACGAGGGAGGGCATGGCACACATTCTTATCGCCGAACTCGCTCCCGACCATTGGGGGGAACTGGAAGTGGGAATGACACTCTGACTTG